>NZ_JAYMZR010000091.1:0-28613 GCF_035828615.1 Streptomyces sp. H27-D2
CACCCAGACCCTGCGTGAAATCGCCGAACGCCTCCTGGAACCAAGGAGGTTGCGTTCCAACCCCAGAGTCATCAAACGCAAGATGTCCAACTGGGCCGTCAAACGTACCGAACACAGCAACCAACCCCGGCCCCCCGAACCCACCGCCACCATCGTCGGCCCCACCAAACCCAAACCGACCCGCCGGAAAAATCCCTAAAAAACCGGTACCGGTATTGCTCCTAGTCCACATTTTCACGAGTCAGCCCGCTCGCGGCCTTGCAGAAATCCAGAGGCACTTCTAAATTTAGAAGACTCTCTAAGTTTCGGTGAAGGGGTGTGCGCGTATGCAGACGGTCGAAGGGGGGCTGCGTGAGCAGCACAAGGCCCAGCGACGGTTCCGGATCCTGAAGTCGACGCGCGAACTCCTGCGGGACAGCCCGGACTCGGTGATCAGTGCCGAGCGGATCGCCGAGCGCGCGGAGGTCGCCCCGGCCACGGTGTATAACCTGATCGGACCGCGGGACAAGATCTGGGAGGCGCTCGCCGCCGGGTTCATGGACGAACTCGAGCGCCGCCTGGCGGCGCTGGGAGGCGGTGGCCCGCGGGAGGTTGTCAGGTCGACCGTCCGGCTGTTCGTGGGCGACCCGGTCGTGTCACGTCGCATGGTGCGTGAGTGGGAGGAAAGCGGCCTCGTCCTCGACCGCAGTCCGCTCACCCAGCTCCGCCGGGCGATGGCGGACACACAAGCACAAGGCCTCCTGCGCGCCGACATCGACACCGACGCGCTGGCCGCCGTTGTCGCCACCTCGTGCGTGGGCGCGCTGCATCAGTGGGTCGCTGCTTTGATCGATGACGACCACTTCCTCACGCGTGCTCTGTTCACGCTGGACGTGGCGCTCGCCGCGGCGGCTGCCGATCCCTACCGCGACCAGCTGCTGGCGCCGCTGCGAACCCGGGGCGCGGTATGACCGCCGGCGCACGGCCACGCCCCCGACGCTTCGCGGGCCGCGGCGGGATCCTGCTCGCGGCGGACGTGTGGGGCGAGGCGTCCTCGCCGCCTCTTGTCCTGCTGCACGGCGGCGGCCAGACGCGACACGCCTGGGACTGGACCGGCCCCCGGCTGGCCGCGCTGGGGTGGCAGGTCATCGCCCCGGACCTGCGCGGGCACGGCACCAGCGCATGGTCAGCCGATGGTGACTACGACCTCGGCCTGTTCGCCGAGGACGTCCGGGCGCTCGTCGCTGACCTCGGCGACCGGCCGGTGCTCATCGGTGCCTCGCTCGGAGGCCTGAGTTCGCTGCTCGCCGCCGGAGAGGCACCCCGGGCGGCGATTCGCGCTCTGGTGCTGGTCGATGTCGCCCATCGACCGGATCCCCGCGGGTTTCGCCGGATCGTCGAGTTCATGCGCCGCCGGCCGGACGGATTCGCCAGCGTCGGGGAAGCGGCCGCGGCGGCCTCCGCCCACCTGCCGCGCCGCCCACGTCCGGACGACCCCGAGGGGATACGCAACAACCTGCGACGCCACGGCGATCGCTGGGTCTGGCACTGGGACCCCCGGATGCTGGACAGCTTCGAGGACCGGATGGACCCGCCCGGCATGGCGGAGCGTCTCCTCGACGCCGCGCGCCACGCCGACGTGCCGATCCTGCTCGTCCGCGGCCAGATCAGCGACGTGGTGCGCGAGGACATCGCCGAGCAGTTCTGTGCCAGGGTTCCCCACGCGCGGCGCGTCGATGTGGCCGACGCGGGGCACATGGTGGCCGGCGACCGGAACGAGCACTTCATCGATGCGATCGTCCCGTTCCTGGAAGGGATCGAGTGAGCGTGCGACCCAGCTGGGGTCAGGGTGCACGCACGGCGCCGAACGGCTGTCCCACGCGGCCTTCGAGGCGCTGCACCACCGCTCCGGCCACGCGCTCAGCTGCTCCGGCCTCCAGCAGCTGTCACGCTGGAGGCCGGTGAGCCTGCTGTCCGGCCAGGTGTTGCCGCACGTCCCCGGCCGGCCGCCGACCGCGGCAATGCGCGAAGCAGCCGGGGAGCTGCGGACGGCGGCGCAGGCCTACTGGCGCTTCCACACCGATCGCTCCTACCAACGCGACCACGCCACCCGCTACCAGCACGAATTCGCTCCAGCAGCATGAACAACAACCCGCAGGTCACTCAGGAAGCAACACACCCCCGCCGTATTGGCCCGCGCCGCGCAACCGCAGGAGGGCCCCGCGGGCCCCCAGGTCAGCCGCCGGTCGCTCTTGGCCGACCTCGCCAACCTCACCGACCGCAGCACCCGCCAGGCCCAGCACATCGTCCAACTCGAACAACGGCTGTCCCACGTCCTCGGTCAGGACGCCTGGCGCGCCGCCGGACTCGGAGCCCCCACCGACATCGACGCCCTTCAGGAGAAGATCGCCCACCTCGAACAGCAGGTCGCCGAGCTCGCCTCGCGGCTCGGTGAACGCGACGAGGATCTGGCAGCCGCTCGGGCCACCAACCGCGAGTTGATGACCCAGCTCAACAGCAGCCCACGCCGATCCCGGTGAAACCAAGAGCGGAGGTCACCCGGCTTTCCCGGCCGCGTCTCCGCTCTCAGCTGTTCTGAAGCCCGTATTCCGAAGCCGTAGGGGAGGTCGTACAGACCGGTGGGGGTGGTGTCGGTACCCTGTCTGCGCTTGCCGCCCTCGGCAAGACCCTTCGCCCCGAACCGGGCGGGCGCGCTGCCGGCCGCGATCCACTTGCCGCCCCGGCCGGTCCCACCAGGTCAGCGTCCCCGTCGTGGCACCGGTGCGGGGCGCGACGGCGGTGATCAGCTGACTGCCCCCGCCGGTGTCGGCCAGCCGGACGGCAGCGGCGGGCCGCTGCCGTCCGGGGTCAGGGCGAACAGGACGGCAGAGAGCGCGACACCGGCAAGCACGACGGCCACGGCAACCCCCGAAGGGAGAGGGACGGTTGCTCAGAAGTTACTGGGCGGCAGCGGAAGAGGCAGCCCGGGCAGGCCGTCGATGCTCTGTGCGATGTGGTCCTTCTTGGTGAAGTACGCGCTCAGCGAGGCGTCGTCCTCACGCGAGAAGCGCTTGCCGTGCAGGTCGCGATCTTCGTCGTACGACATGAAGGGCACCCCGTATCCGCAGGAGTCACGGACGAGTTCGGCCGTCACCACGATGATCGCGCGCAGCCCGTGCAGGGCCGGGTCGATGCCCGGGAAGTGTGCGAGCAGTTCCTTGAAGCGCGGGTCGTCACGGAAGACGGGCTCGCCCCGGCCGTGCACCCGAACGATGTTGGGCGGCCCCTGGAAGGCGCACCACATCACCGTGATCCGGCCGTTCTCCCGCAGGTGCGCGATGGTCTCGGCAGTGCTGCCGGCGAAGTCGAGATAGGCGACCCGCTCCTCGTCGAGCACCGCGAAGGAGCCCTTGAGGCCCTTGGGGGAGAGGTTGACCGTGCCGTCGCCGACCAGCGGGGCAGTCGCGGTGAAGAATATCGGCTGCTGCTCTATGAAGGTGCGCAGCCGGCCGTCGATGCGTTCGTAAGTCTTTCCCATGCCTAAGGATTATGTAAGGAAAATATTCGCCTGTCTAACGAACCCGTCCGGCCCAGTCGCGGACCTTGGCGTTCTCGTCCACCAACAGGGCTTGCAGGGCCCGGAGTTGACGGAGCTCGCCCTGTGCGGCGAGTTCAAGCAACCTCCGTGCACGACACCTGTCGCGTGACGATGTCGCTGCTAGCGCAGGGGCTGACCAGTAGGAACGTTGATGAACGGACAGGCAACCCGACAGCGGACCCCACAGAAGCGACATGCCCGCAGGAGGAGCGGGGACCGGGTCCAGGCCCCGCAACAACTCGCGATGCTGCTCACCACGATGACCACGGTGGACTGGGCCCCGATCTGGTCCCGCCCGCCGACCCCCGGGCCGAAACTCGGGGCGTGGTGCGACCGATGCGGCTTCACGCCGAAGGACTACTGCAGGGACCTGCTCCTCACGACCGCGGACGGCGGCTACCTCCACTTCGCGGCCGGCGGAAACTGGTCACCGGTCAAGTTGATCAGGCACACAGCCTGGAGCATCGGTGCATCGGACGAATCGGAGAACGCTCAGGTGGTGGACCGCGCCGGAGCGACATGGCCCAGCTTCCTCGACGCGGCCCGCACAGTCCTGGGCGAGCCCACATGGACCGGCGCTTGGGACGCCACCGACTTCCCCCAACCCGAGCAGAAATCCTGGGCCCCGTACGAGGTTCGCGAACTGAACCGCAGCCCCTACCGGCTCGCCTTCTGGCAGCCGGCCACGCCCACGGATCCGACCTTCGTGTTGAAAATCAACCTCCCGGTCTACACGGTCAGGGAGGGACTCGGCCCTGGTGCCGCCAACATCGCCCTCGACCTCTACGCCCCCACCGGTGCGCCCAGGGCGCGAACCCCGACCGGTCACGACCCTCAGTACTGTTCCGCCACCCACTCGTACCAGTCACTCATGCCCTCACCTGTGGTCGCAGACACGGTCAGCACCCGCACCTTCGGATTCACCGAACGCGCGTACCCCTCGCAGCGCTCGACGTCGAAATCGACGTAGGGCAGCAGATCAATTTTATTGATGATGACCAGATCCGCGGCGGCGAACATATACGGGTATTTCAGTGGCTTGTCCGTGCCCTCGGTGACCGAGATGATGACGACCTTGCTGCGCTCACCCAGATCGAACAGAGCAGGGCACACCAGGTTGCCCACGTTCTCGACCAGGATCAGCGACCCGGGGGCGGGAGACAAGGAGGTGAGGGCGCTGTGCATCATCTCCGCGTCGAGATGACATCCTGCCCCGGTGTTCACCTGAACCACCTCGCATCCGGCTTTCTTGATTCGGTCGGCATCCAGCGTGGTTTCCTGGTCGCCTTCGATGACCGCCACCGCCCGACTGCCCGCGAGATCGCCGATCGTGCGCTCCAGCAGGGTGGTCTTTCCGGCTCCCGGTGAACTCATCAGATTCACTGCCACGATCCCCTGGGCGCCCAGCCATTCGCGGTTGTGATCCGCGACATCCTCATTCTTGGCGAGCACCCTCCGCTCAAGAGTGATCGTTTCACTGTTCACCGGATGACTGTGCCCGTCCCCATGGGAATGCGAATGCGCCGGGGTACGCCCATGCGGGTGCGTGTGAGCCGAAGCATCGGCTGCCTGCGGCAGGGAAATCCTGATTCCGCTCCCGGTGCCACCGTCCGCGTTGCAGCCGCAGGTACCACACATACGTCAGCCTACTTTCATCGAAATGATCTGTAGCTCCTGTCCCGATGTGATCTGCACATCGGCGCTGCCGCAGGGGCAGAGGAGAACAAGATCGGCCAAGGTGAATTCGGTGTCGCATACACGGCAGTGTCCAGCTCCGGCGGGCTGGTCGATCTCGAGGCGCGCGCCCTCGGCCGCTGTTCCCGCGGTAACCAGATCGAAGCAGAAGCGCATCGAGTCAGCCATCACCGCAGTAAGCATTCCCACCCGGACGGTCACCACATGCACCGGCCTGCCGGCTGCGCGTTCGCATACCGCGTCAACGACGCTCTGTGCGATCGACAATTCATGCATCAGCGCCTCACTTCAGCGTCACTATCAGGAACGCAAGATCTGTCGCCGCCCGGTCAACATGCTGACCAGCCGTCTTTCTTGGGCGAATCACTCGTTCGGCCCAATCCGAGCGCGGGTGGCTGCCTGCTCACCACCGCTCACAGGATGCCCCTGTCCTTGCGGAAGCGCCGACCTGGCCCGACCTGGCCTTTGGCAAAACGTCCGCCAAGCCCTCCCGTGACCTGTCGAGTACCCGAATCATCGAGCAGATTCTCGTGTTGACAGAGCGCTCCGACGGAGTCTAAGTGGTACCAATGTGAGCGACACCACACGCGTGAGCCGAAGGCGATCCCGGTAAAGCGATGGATCGTCCGCCGGCCCCGGAAGGCGGCTGCACCATGCCGACAGAGGCTGCAATAAAAGCAGAAGAAACATTGATCCATGTGTTGTGGATCAATGCGGGTCTCAGCTGCGACGGCGATTCGGTGGCACTGACCGCCGCCACCCAGCCCAGCATCGAGGAGATCGCCCTCGGCGCCCTGCCCGGGCTCCCCCAAGTGGCCGTGCACTGGCCGCTCATCGATTTCGAATGCGGACCCAACGGCGGCGCCGACGATTTCCTTGAGTGGTTCTTCAAGGCGGACAGAGGCGAGCTGGAGCCCTTCGTCCTGGTCGTCGAGGGGTCGATCCCCAACGAGCAGCTGCATGACGAGGGCTACTGGTGCGGCTTCGGCAACGATCCCGCCACTGGTCAGCCGATGACCACCAGCGAGTGGCTCGACCGGCTGGCCCCGAAGGCCACCGCCATCGTCGCGGTCGGCACCTGCGCGACCTACGGCGGCATCCACGCCATGGCGGGCAATCCGACCGGGGCCATGGGAGTGCCGGACTATCTGGGCTGGGACTGGAAGTCCAAGGCCGGCATCCCGATCGTGTGCGTCCCCGGCTGCCCCATCCAGCCGGACAACCTTTCGGAAACCCTGACGTATCTGCTGTACATGGCCACCGACCAGGCCCCGATGATCCCCCTCGACGACGCGCTGCGTCCGACATGGCTGTTCGGCCAGACCGTGCACGAGGGCTGCGACCGGGCCGGCTACTACGAGCAGGGCGACTTCGCGACCGAATACGGTTCGCCGAAATGCATCGTCAAGCTCGGCTGCTGGGGCCCCACCGTCAAATGCAACGTGCCGAAGCGCGGCTGGATGAACGGCATCGGCGGCTGCCCCAACGTCGGTGGAATCTGCATCGGCTGCACCATGCCGGGATTCCCGGACAAGTTCATGCCCTTCATGGACGAGCCCCCCGGCGGGAAGCTCTCCACGAACACCGTCGGACTGTACGGCGCGACCATGCGGCGCCTGCGCCACATCACCACGCACACGCTCGACCGGGAGCCCAAGTGGCGCAAGCCCGGAAAAGACCTCACGACCGGCGCCACCCGCACTTGGTGACTCACCGCAACAAACAGAAAGATGAGGCGGCGCAATGACGGCGACGCAACGCAAGGGTGGCAGCGGGAACCAGGGAAAAGACGGCCTGGTGGAGATGGCATGGGACCCCATCACCCGCATTGTCGGCAGCCTGGGCATCTACACGAAGATCGACTTCAAGCAGCGCGTGGTCGCGGAATGCCACAGCACGAGCTCCATCTTCCGCGGCTACTCGGTCTTCATGAAGGGCAAGGACCCTCGCGACGCGCACTTCATCACCAGCCGGATCTGCGGTATCTGCGGTGACAACCACGCGACGTGTTCCTGTTACGCGCAGAACATGGCCTACGGGGTGAAGCCGCCGCACCTCGGCGAATGGATCGTCAACCTCGGCGAGGCCGCGGAATACATGTTCGACCACAACATCTTCCAGGAGAACCTGGTGGGGGTCGACTACTGCGAAAAGATGGTCGCCGAGACCAACCCCGGAGTGCTGGAAAAGGCCAATCGGACCGATTCTCCGCACGCGGACGCCCATGGGTACAAGACCATCGGCGACATCATGCGCTCACTCAATCCCTTCACCGGTGAGTTCTACCGCGAAGCACTCCAGGTGAGCCGCATGACCCGGGAGATGTTCTGCCTGATGGAGGGCCGCCATGTGCATCCCTCCACGCTCTATCCCGGTGGCGTGGGCACCGTCGCGACGATTCAGCTGATGACCGACTACATCACGCGCCTCCAGCGGTACGTCGAGTTCATGAAGAAGGTCGTGCCGATGCACGACGATCTCTTCGACTTCTTCTACGAGGCGCTGCCCGGGTACGAGATGGTCGGGAACCGGCGCATTCTGCTCGGCTGCTGGGGCTCCTTCCAGGATCCCGAACACTGCAACTTCGAGTACAAGGACATGACCAATTGGGGCCGGAAGATGTACGTGACCCCCGGCGTGGTCGTCGACGGGAAACTGGTCACCACCGACCTGGTCAAAATCAACCTGGGCATCCGCATTCTGCTCGGATCGTCGTACTACGGCGACTGGGAAGACCAGGAAATGTTCGTGACGCACGACCCGCTCGGCAATCCGGTAGACCGCCGGCACCCCTGGAACCAGCACACCAACCCGCAGCCGCAGAAGCGGGACCTGGGCGACAAGTACAGCTGGGTCATGTCGCCGCGGTGGTTCGACGGCAAGGACTATCTCGCCCTCGACACCGGTGGCGGACCGCTGGCGCGGCTGTGGACCACGGCGCTGGCCGGGCTGGTCGACATCGGCTACATCAAGGCTACCGGCAACAGCGTGCAGATCAATCTCCCCAAGACCGCGCTCAAGGGTCCGGTGGAGCTGGAATGGCGCATCCCGCAGTGGAGCAACACCATTGAGCGCAACCGGGCGCGCACCTACTTCCAGGCCTACGCGGCCGCCTGCGCGCTGCACTTCGCGGAGAAGGCGCTCGTGGAGATCCGCGCGGGACGCACGAAGACCTGGGAGAAGTTCGAGGTCCCGGAAGAGGCCGTCGGCTGCGGCTTCACAGAGGCGGTGCGCGGCGTCCTCTCGCACCACATGGTGATCCGGGACGGCAAGATCGCCAACTACCATCCGTACCCGCCGACCCCGTGGAACGCGAGCCCGCGCGACTCCTATGGCACACCGGGGCCCTACGAGGACGCGGTGCAGGGCCAGCCGGTCTTCGAGGAGAACGACCGGGAGAACTTCAAGGGCATCGACATCATGCGCACGGTGCGCAGCTTCGACCCCTGTCTGCCGTGCGGGGTGCACATGTATCTCGGCGAGGGCAAGAAGATCGAACGGCTGCACTCCCCCACCCAGTCCGCGGGCAGTGAATGACGTGGCGGAGCACCGCGTATCCCAGGCGCCCGAAGCGACGTCGGCCGACTCCGCGTCCCCCGGCTCTGTTTCCTCCGACTCCGTTTCCTCCGACTCCGCGTCGTCCGACTGGCGTGCGACCGGTGAGCGCATCGACACCCTGATCGCCGCCAGCGCGTCGGGGGGCGCGATCGCTCGTGAACGCAGCGAGGAACTGGTCCGGCTCGTCACGGATTTCTACGGTGCCGGGCTGGAACGGCTGCTCGACCTGCTGTACGAGCAGGGCCATCTGGACGACGACGTCCTGGCCACCTTCGCCGCGGACGAGCTGGTGGCGAGCCTCCTGCTCGTGCACGGACTGCACCCCTACAGCGTGGAGACGCGCGTCGAGAAGGCGCTGGAGAGCGTACGGCCCTATCTGGGCTCGCACGGCGGTGACGTGGAGCTGCTCGGCGTTTCCGACGACGGTGTGGTCGGATTGCGGCTGCTCGGCAGCTGCGACGGCTGCCCGTCCTCCTCGGCCACGCTCAAGCTCGCCGTGCAAGGTGCCGTCGAGGCGGCGGCTCCGGAGATCACCACGATCGAGGTCGAGACCGCCGCCGACGAGGAGTCCAGGGCCTCCGGGCCGATGGTCCCCGTCGACGCGCTGTTCTCCCGGCTCCACGAGACCGCTCCTGCTCCTGACGACGCCGGCTCGTCCTGGGAGCTCGTCCCCGAACTGGCCGACCTCGAACCCGGTGCCGTCAGGCGGTTCACCGCCGGGCTCGTCCCGGTGCTGGCCTGCCGCATCGGCTCGGCCCTGTTCGCCTTCCGGGACCGCTGTGCCCGGTGCGACCGGCCGCTGGAGGGCGCCGTACTGGCCCGGCGGCTGGGCGGCGGCTCCGATGACGGGGTGCTGCGGTGTCCCGCGTGCCATGCGCACTATGACGTACGGCGGGCCGGTGCCTGCGTCGACGCCGAGGACCTGCACCTGGACCCGCTGCCCCTGCTCGCGGACGGCGCGACCGTCTCGGTCGCCGTGCCCACCCCGGCGGCGACATGATCAGCGGAAGCCGTTCGGCCTCACCCGTGGCCTCGCTACTGCGGGTGACGCGCAACCGTCCGCAGCCGGTCGCCGGAGAGCGCTGTGAGATGTGCGCGGAGTCGATCGGCCCGAGTCATGCGCATGTGGTGAACCTGGAGAGCCGGGCCCTGATGTGCGGTTGCCGGGCCTGCTACCTGCTGTTCAGCGATCAGGACGCACACCTGCGCTATCGCGCCGTCCCCGAGCGATATCTGTCGTTCGACGGTCCGACCGTCGACGAACGGACCTGGGACACGTTGCAGATCCCGGTCGGGCTGGCCTTCCTGTTCCGCAATTCCGTCCAGGGCCGCACCATCGCCTTCTATCCGGGTCCTGCGGGCGCCACCGAGTCCGAACTGCCGCTGGACGCCTGGGACACCATCGTCGAGGCCAGCCCCGAACTGGCCGTCCTGCGGGCCGATGTGGAGGCGCTGCTGGTGCGCCGCGGGGACGGCTCCGGCGGGTCCTGCCATCTGGTGCCCATCGACGCCTGCTACGAACTGGTCGGGCGGCTGCGGACCCTGTGGCGCGGCTTCGACGGCGGCCGCGAGGCCCACGATGCGATGGACGCGTTCTTCGCGCACGTGGCGGAGCGCAGCCGGCCCGCTTCCCTGGACGGCCAGTCGTGAGCGGCCTCGGTTTCTCCGTGCTCGATGTCATCGCCGAGCCGTACACCGTCGTGCCGCAACTCACCGCGCGGCTGCGGATCGAGGACGACAGCGGCGAGCGGATCCACGCGATCGTTCTGCGCTGCCAGGTCCGTATCGAGCCGCAGCGACGGCATTACGACGCCGCTGAACAGGACGGGCTGCGCGGCCTGTTCGGCGCTCGGGAGCGATGGTCCGACACTCTCAAGCCCTTCCTGTGGATGCAGTGCAATACGACAGTGCAGGGGTTCACCGGCGCCACCGAGGTCGACCTCGCACTGCCCTGCACCTACGACTTCGACGTGATCGGCTCCCGCTATCTGCACGCCCTCGGCGAGGGCTCGGTGCCACTGACCCTGCTCTTCTCGGGCACGGTGTTCACCAAGGGGACCGCCGGCTTCGGTGTACGGCAGGTGTCGTGGGACTGCGAGGCCCGCCATCAGATGCCGGTCGCGGTGTGGCGGCAGATGATCGCGTCCTACTTCCCGAACTCCGGCTGGATCAGATTGGACCAGGACGTGGTCGACCGCATCGCCGATTTCCGCGCCCGGCGCGGGCTGATCAGTTGGGACGAGACCGTACGTACCCTGCTGGCCGACATCGGTGAGGTGGTCTCGTGAACGCGCTGAGTCCGGCCGGTCCCGTGAGCCTCGATCACGTCCGCACGATCGCCGACGCAGTGCTCTACGAGGGGTATCTGCTCTACCCGTACCGGGCGAGTTCGCACAAGAATCAATCACGCTGGCAGTTCGGAGTCCTCGGGCCGCCTTCCGCGTCCCCGTCGAGCTTCAGCGAGGACCCGGGCATGGAGATGCAGTGCCTGCTCGCGGCCCCGCATGAGCCGCCCGGTGGAGTCACCATCCATCTGCGCTTCCTCCAACTGCAGGTCCGCGCGGTGCAACAGCGCGACGAGGACGGCGGCTACAGCGCGGTCGAACAGCTCACCGTCGATGGCGTGTCGGTGCTCAGCTGGGACGAGGCCGTGGAGCGGGAAGTGACCCTGCCCGTACTCGCGTGGAACGAAGCGACCGATCAACTCCACCGCATCACCGGTGGATCGGAGACCGAGCCCCTGACCGACCTGCACGGCACCGAGGTGGGCCGCATCGTACGACGCCGTCAGCCGCTGGCGGCCCGGATCCGTACGCGCTGGGCGCTCGATGACGGATTCGTCCGGCTGTCAGTGTCGGTGGACAACGAGCATCCCGATACCGCCGCCGACAAGGACTCCGCGATCCGCGCCTCGCTGATCGGCTCGCACCTGCTCCTCCAGGCCCACGGCGCCGAGTTCGTCTCGCTGCGCGAACCCTCCGACGAGGCGGCCGGTGCGGCGGGCCGCTGCCGGCAGCGCCGGTGCTGGCCGGTGCTGGCCGGCCCCAGCGGGACAACCGACACCGTGCTCGGCGCGCCCATCATTCTGTACGACCACCCGGAGGTGGCGGAACAGAGCGCCGGCGCCCTGTTCGACTCCACCGAGATCGACGAGATCCTGACCCTGCGCGTGATGACGATGACGGACGAGGAGAAGGCGGAGGCCCGGGCCACCGACCCCCGGGCGCGGGAAATCATCGATCGTTGTGACGGCATGTCGGCCGCGGACCTGCAACAGCTGCACGGCCTCCTGCGCGATCCGCACGCCCCGCCGACGGGTCCCAGCACAAGAAAGACCGCCGGTCCCTCTGACGCCGGTACGACCCACTTCGACACCTGCGGCGTGCCCTGGTGGGACCCCGCGACCGACGCCGCGGTGCGACCCGAGTCCGACGCGGTCGTCATCAACGGTGTCCGGGTGGCCAAGGGCAGCCTTGTCCGGGTACATCCGTCCCGCCGCGCCGACGCTCAGGACCTGTTCTTCGCCGACCAGGTGGCGCGGGTGACCGCAGTGCTCTCGGACGTCGACGGGGGCGTGCACGTCGCCCTGGTCCTCGTCGACGATCCGGCGGCGGACCTGCACGACTGGTACGGCCGCTACTTCTACTTCGCCCCCGACGAGTTGGAGCCCCTGCCCGTCGAGAGCCCCATGGAACACCGAGAGGAGACCCCATCGTGAGAACCCTGGGCATGATCACCACAGGCGTGGCCGCAGCCGTGGCGCTGGTCGCCGTGGCTGTGGGAGTGAAGTCGATCCCTGACATCCGCCGGTATCTGAGAATGCGCTCGATGTGAGCGAGGGAGCGGGCCCGATCGCGGGTGCACCCTGCGTGGAACAGGCGTCCGCGTCCACCGCCCCAGCCGCCACGGGTCAGTCCTGACGTGGCCGGAGGCGTGTTGGTCGCGGGCGTCGGCAATCTCTTTCTCGGCGATGACGGCTTCGGTCCCGAGGTGGTGCGCCGGCTGGCCGGACCCCACAGCCTCCCGCCGCGGGTCCAGGTGGTCGACTACGGCATTCGCGGTATGCACCTCGCCTATGACCTGCTCAACGGCTACGACGTCTTGGTCCTGGTCGACACCTACCCCGGGGGCGGACCTCCCGGGGAGGTGACGGTGCTGGAAATCACCGCGGAGCACCTCGGTACGGGTGAATTCGACGCGCACGGCATGAATCCGGTGTCAGTTCTGGCAAATCTGGATCAATTGGGCGGTACTCTTCCCGTCACCTACCTCGTCGGCTGCACTCCCGCCGGAGTCGAAGAAGGCATCGGGCTCAGTGAGGCTGTCTGTGCCGCGGTACCCGAGGCGATCGACGCGGTACACCGCCTGATCCGTCGTCTGCTGCCGCCCGAACCCATTGCGACCGTCCCGTCCGCCGTTCCCCGGAGGTCCTGATCATGTGCCTTGGCATTCCCGGTCAAGTCGTGGAAATCGTGGACGGGTACGCCGGGCAGCTCGCACTGGTCGACGTGGAGGGCGCACAGCGCCGCATCAACATCGGAATGCTCGACGAGGCCCCCGCCCCCGGCGACTGGGTCCTGCTGCACATGGGCTTCGCGATGGAGGTCATCGACCAGCACAAGGCCCGCGAAGCCCTCTCGGGACTGGAGATGATGGGCCGTGCCCGCACCCACCGGGTGCGGCGCAGGTTCGAGGTGCACGGCGTGGTCCAGGGTGTGGGGTTCAGGCCCTTCGTCTACGTCACCGCCTCGGAACTGGCCCTCGCCGGGTCGGTGGCGAACACCAGCGCCGGCGTGGTCATCGAGGTCGAGGGTGACGCGGAAGCGGTCGAGGAGTTCGGGCAACGGCTGCGCACGGACACACCTCCCCTCGCGATCGTGGAGAGCGTTCAGGAATCCGAACAGCCGACGCGCGGCGGTATGGAGTTCACCATCGAGGACTCCAGCGAGGGCGGCCGCGCCCGCACGTTGGTCTCCCCCGATGTCGCCACCTGCCAGGACTGCCTGACCGAGATGCGCGACCCGGCGAATCGCCGCTACCGCCATCCGTTCATCACCTGCACCCACTGCGGCCCCCGGTTCACGATCGTCACCGGGACTCCCTACGACCGGGCCGCCACGACCATGGCGGCATTCGACATGTGCGACGACTGCCGGGCGGAGTACGACGATCCGGCCGACCGCCGGTTCCACGCCCAGCCGATCGCCTGTCACTCCTGCGGACCCCGGCTCGAACTGATCCGCAAGGACTCCGGGCACCAGGAGCGGGGTGAGGACGCCCTGCGGGCAGCGCGCGAACTCCTCGCCGAAGGCAAGATCCTCGCGATCAAGGGACTCGGCGGCTACCACCTCGCGTGCGATGCCCGCAACGACGCGGCCGTAGCCGAGCTGCGTCACCGTAAGCAGCGCGGCGGCAAGCCGTTCGCGGTCATGGTCTCCGGTCCCGAGGTCGCCGGAAAACTGGTGACCATGACCGGGGAGGAGATCGAGCTGCTCTCCGGCATCCGCAGGCCGATCGTGCTCCTGCCCCGGCTCCGGGCGGAGCCGGGGACCGGGGTGTCCAACGCTGTGGCGCCGGGCAATCCTGACCTCGGACTGCTTCTCCCCTACCCCCCGCTGCACGTGCTGCTCTTCGGGATCGGGGACGACCGGCCGGGCCCCGGCGCGCTGGTGATGACCTCCGCCAATCTGGCCGGGGAGCCCATCGTCACCGACGACGCCGAAGCCCTGACGGGCCTGGCTCCGCTGGTCGACGCCTGGCTGCGGCACGACCGGACCATCCACGTCCCGTGCGACGACTCGGTCAGCCGGTTCGTCGCCGGTGCGGAGCTCCCGATCCGCAGGTCCCGCGGATACGCGCCGCTGCCTCTCGCCCTGCCGTTCGACGTGCCGCCGACCCTCGCGGTCGGCGCGGACCTGAAGAACACCTGCGCGCTGGGGGAAGGCCGCTACGCCTGGATCAGTCAGCACATCGGCGACATGGACGACCTGTCCACCGTCGAAGCACTGACCCGGACCGAGGAACACCTCGAACGCCTCACCGGCGTCGACCCCGGGCAGCTGGTGGCCGACCGGCACCCCGACTACCGGTCCGGCGACTGGGCGCACACCCGCGCGAACGGCAGGCCGGTGCGGACGGTGCAGCACCACCACGCGCACATCGCGTCCGTGATGGGCGAGCACGGGCTCGGCTCCGGCGAGAGCGTGATCGGGGTCGCCTTCGACGGCACCGGCTACGGAACCGACGGAGCCGTCTGGGGCGGCGAGGCACTGATCGCCGGCTACAAGTCGTTCCGCCGGGCGGCGCACCTCGGTTACGTGCCCCTGGCGGGCGGCGACGCCAGTGTGCTGCGCCCCTACCGGATGGCGCTCACCCACCTGCGCGCCGCCGGAATCGCCTGGGACGACGACCTGCCGGCAGTCCGCGCCTGCCCCGCCAGGGAACGGGACGTACTGGCCCACCAGTTGGAGACCGGATTCGGCTGCGTGCCCACATCGAGCATGGGCCGACTCTTCGACGCCATCGCCTCACTGGCCGGAGTCCGCCATCAGGTGGAGTACGAAGCGGAAGCGGCCATCGAGCTGGAAGGCCTGGCCCGCGCCGCAGCAGCGGACCGCGACGAAACGGCGAGCCACTACGCCTTCGCCGTCCGGTCCGCGAACGCCACGAATCCTGCCGTCGCGGATCCGGCCCCGGTGATCCGCGCGATCGTTCGTGACGTACGCGCCGGGATTTCCCCCGAACGCATCGCCGCCCGCTTCCACACGTCCGTCGCCGTACTCATCGTCGACCTCGCGGAGATCTGCCGCGCGCAGACCGGCCTGGAGGTGGTGGCGCTCGGCGGCGGAGTCTTCCAGAACGCCGTGCTGCTGGCGGAGGCGCAGCGCATGCTGACCGGCCGCGGGTTCACCGTCCTGCGCCCCCGGCTGCTCCCCCCGAACGACGGCGGCATCGCCCTCGGCCAGCTGCTGATCGCCGCGTCGGGCTGACCCCCCGCGGCGCCAACGGAACCACCGGGCTCCATACGGAATCACAGAGAAGAGGGACCATGTGTCTGGCAGTTCCGGGGCGTGTCCTCAGTACCGCCGAGGTCGACGGCACCTTGATGGCCCAAGTCGACTTCGGCGGGGTGCGCAAAGAGGTGTGCCTGCAGTACATCCCTGACGTGACGATCGGTGAATACGTCGTCGTCCATGTCGGTTTCGCCATCCAGCGACTCGATGAGCGGTCGGCCCAGGACACGCTGGCCAACTTCGAGAGGCTCGGAATCCTGGCGGAGGAATTCGGTGACGGGTTCGAACTCGCGGCCAAGCACAAGGAAACCCCAGAAGGAGCCGGCAGATGAAGTACCTCGACGAGTTCAGCGACCCTGACCTGGCGAAGAAGCTCCTGGACCAGATCCATGCCGCCACCACCCGGCAGTGGGCCATGATGGAAGTCTGCGGGGGCCAGACCCATTCGATCATCCGGCACGGAATCGACCAACTGTTGCCCGAAGGCGTCGAGATGATCCACGGACCGGGCTGCCCCGTCTGTGTGACCCCGCTGGAGATCATCGACCGGGCACTGGCCATCGCCGCCCGCCCGGGAGTCATCTTCTGCTCCTTCGGCGACATGCTGCGCGTGCCGGGCAGCAGCCACGACCTGTTCTCCGTCAAGAGCGCGGGCGGGGACGTCCGAGTGGTGTACTCGCCGCTGGACGCACTGAAACTGGCCCGGGAGAACCCGGACCGGGAGGTCGTCTTCTTCGGGATCGGCTTCGAGACGACCGCACCCGCCAACGCGATGACCGTCTACCAGGCCAAGCGCCTGGGCGTGCGGAACTTCTCCCTGCTGGTCTCCCATGTCCTGGTGCCGCCGGCCATCGCGGCCATCATGGAATCCTCCACCTGCCGGGTGCAGGCCTTCCTCGCCGCAGGGCATGTATGCAGCGTGATGGGCACCTCCGAATACCCGCCCCTGGCGGAGAAGTACAAGGTCCCCATCGTGGTCACCGGCTTCGAGCCGCTGGACATCCTCGAAGGCATCCGCCGGACGGTCATTCAGCTTGAGGAAGGCCGCCACGAACTGGAGAACGCCTACCCCCGCGCCGTCCGCGACGAAGGCAACCTCCCCGCCATGGAGATGCTGCGCGATGTCTTCGAGGTGACCGACCGGACGTGGCGGGGCATCGGGATGATCCCGCAGAGCGGCTGGAAACTGTCGGGGGAGTACCGCGAGTTCGATGCCGAACTCCGATTCGATGTGACCGGCATCCGTACCGCCGAGTCCTCACTGTGCAGATCCGGCGAGGTGCTCCAGGGCCTGATCAAGCCGCACGAATGCGCGGCGTTCGGCAAGGAGTGCACCCCGCGCAACCCGCTGGGCGCGACGATGGTGTCGTCCGAGGGCGCCTGCGCCGCGTACTACACCTACCGCCGACTGGAACTGGTCGATGCCAAGTGACTGATGCGATGCAACGCGTGGGCGATCTCGATTTCGAAAGCTGGGTCTGCCCCGTCCCGCTGCGGGACACCCCGACCATCGTGATGGGACACGGCGGCGGCGGGGTGATGTCCGGAGAGCTGATCGAGCATCTGTTCCTGCCCGCCTACGGCGCGGCCGCGGCAGCGGAACTGGGCGACTCGGCGGTCCTGTCCGTCGGCGGCACCCGGCTGGCGTTCTCCACCGACTCGTTCGTGGTGAAGCCGATGTTCTTCCCCGGCGGGTCGATCGGTGACCTGGCGGTGAACGGAACCGTCAACGACCTGGCGATGTCGGGCGCGACGCCCCTGTTCCTCTCCACCGCCTTCATCCTCCAAGAGGGCACCGAACTGACCGAACTCGGCCGGATCGCCCAGGCGATGGGCACGGCCGCGCAGGCCGCGGGCGTCCGCCTGGTCACCGGCGACACCAAGGTCGTCGACAGCGCCAGCGGTGACGGCGTCTACATCAACACCTCCGGGATCGGTGTGATCGCCGACGGAGTCGACATCGATCCGCGTCGCGCGCGGCCGGGCGACGCCGTTCTCATCAGCGGCGACATCGGAGTGCACGGCGTTGCGGTGATGAGCTGCCGCGAGGGCCTGGAGTTCGGCACCACCGTCGAGAGCGACACCGCCGCCCTGCACGGCCTGGTCGCCGACATGATCGCCACCGGAGCGGATCTTCACGTCCTGCGTGACCCGACCCGCGGCGGGGTCTCGGCCTCGCTGAATGAGATCGCCCGTGCGTCGACGGTCGGCGTCGACCTCGTGGAACGGGATCTGCCCATCCCGCAGACCGTTCGCGACGCCTGCAGTCTCCTCGGGCTCGATCCTCTGCAGGTGGCGAACGAAGGCAAGCTGCTCGCCATCGTGCCCGCCGAATCGGCGGATCAGGTGCTGGAGGCCCTCCAGGCTCACCCGCTGGGCCGGTCGGCGTGCCGCATCGGCACCTGCGTCTCGGATCACCCCGGAATGGTGGTCGCCAAGACCGCGCTGGGAGGAACCCGGGTGATCGGGCTTCCCATCGGCGAACAACTCCCCAGGATCTGCTGAATGAGCGCACAGGGCGCGCTCCTCTTCGCGCGATACGCCTACCCGCCCAACGAGCTCGGCTACTGCGGTCCGGCCGACGCGTCCGCCCTGCTCGATACCGGCGCGACCGCCGGTATCGAGCGGCGGGCGCGGCAGTTCGAGGGCGCCTGGTGCTACCTCGAATTCCTCGCGGAAGCGGCCGGGCTCCGTGATCCGCTCGACGAGCGGGTCGTCGAGGCCTACTGGATCGGCAACGACCTGCTGGACCAGGCCGATTCCGCAGCACTGGTGGACCGCATGCTGGACCGATTCCGCGGCCAGATCGGCGGCACCTGGCGCGAGGCCGCGCACCGTGCCCGCGCCCACCACAGCTTCCAGGTCTTCGACGTATACCCCTGGGCACACCTGCTCCGCACCAGCAACAACCCGACCGCACTGACCGTCCTCGATCAATGCCGCATCCGCACCGGTATCGTCCTCGACGTCAACGGTGAGTCGGCGACCGTCACCTCCACTCCACTGAGCTGGAACGGGACGACGATGGAGACCGGGCCACCGCGACAGGAAGCGGTCCGCTGGTCGACCGGTGGCAGGACGCTGCTCGACGGGATCTCGCCCGGCGACCGCGTAGCCCTGCACTGGGACTGGGTGTGCGACGTGCTCACCGAGGACCAGGTCGCGCGCGTCGAGTCGCTGGAAGCCCGGCAACGCGGCGCGCTCGCCGGCCTGGCGCCTTGAGGGAAACCCTGGGCACGTGACGGCCCCAGGCGCCGCCGTCGTTCGGGTGACTTCACGGACGCGCGTCGCCTATGGGCGGGCGTGCGCGCAAGGATTTCCGGTCAGGGTCCTCACCCTCCCATCCATCGGGATCCGCTGGAGGTCTCCATGAACATCCTGCTGCTCGCCAGTGCGTTCAACAGTCTGACGCAGCGTGTGTACGTCGAACTGTCGGACCGAGGCCACACCGTGGCGGTGGAACTCTCCTGCGAGGAGGCGGCCCTGCGCGACGCGCTGCAACGGCACCGGCCGGCGTTGATCGTGGCACCGATGCTCAAAGAAGCGATCCCGGAGCAGGTGTGGTCCGCGCACACCTGCCTGATCGTGCACCCGGGACCGTTGGGCGACCGCGGTCCGTCCTCGCTCGACTGGGCCGTGCAGGAGGGCGTCGACCAGTGGGGCGTGACCGTCCTGCGGGCCAACGCCGAAATGGACGCCGGGGACGTGTGGGCCTCCGTGTCCTGTCCCCTCCCCCCGTTGGGCAAGAGCGACCTGTACCGCAACGAGGTCTCCGACGCGGCGCTCCAAGCCGTTCTGCTGGCCGTGGAACGCTTCGCCTCGGGCACGTTCGTCCCCCGCTCGCAGAACAGCGCGGTCGAGGGGATCGCCGTCACCACCCGGCCCTACCTGCGCCAGGAGACACGACGCATCGACTGGGCCGCGGACAGTACAGGGACGGTGGTCCGCAAGCTCCGTTCGGCCGACTCACAGCCCGGAGTACTGGATGAACTCCTCGGCGCCCCATGGTTCCTGCACGGCGGCCACCCCGAGGACACCCTGACCGGAGCCCCCGGCGACGTACTGGCCACCCGCGCGGGCGCGATCTGCCGGGCGACCCGCGACGGTGCCGTATGGATCCCTCAGCTGCGGCCGCGCCGCCTTCCAGGACAGCTGCCCACGTTCTCGCTGCCCGCGACCACCGCCCTGGGGAAATGGCTGCCACCGGTACCAGACGTGCCCTACCCGCTCGACAGCGCGCACGACGACCGCCACACCTGGACCGACATCCACTACCGCGAACACGGAGAGACCGGATTCCTCGGCTTCTCCTTCCCCGGCGGCGCGATGAGCACGACCCACTGCGAACGCCTGCTGACCGCCTACCGCTACGCGTGCACCCGGCCGACATCGGTGCTGGTCCTCGGCGGCGGCCGGGACTTCTTCTCCAACGGCATCCATCTCAACGTCATCGAAGCCGCGCCCGATCCCGCCGCGGAATCCTGGGCCAACATCAACGCGATCGATGACGTGGTGCAGGCCATCCTGACCACGACCGACCGGTACGTGATCTCCGCGCTGGGCGGCAACGCCGCGGCGGGCGGCGCGATGCTGGCCCTGGCCGCGGACAAGGTCTGGTGCAGGACCGGTGTCGTACTCAACCCGCACTACCGGCGGATGGGACTGTACGGCTCGGAGTACTGGACGTACTCCCTGCCGCGCCGGGTCGGCGCCGTCGTCGCCGAGCAGCTCACCGAGCGGGCGATGCCGGTGAGCGCCGCGACCGGGCAACGCCTCGGACTGGTGGACCGGCTGTTCGACAGCAGCCCGCAGGATTTCGCCGGGCGGGTCGCCGAATTCGCCGTGCGGCTGGCCTCCACGCCCTCGACCCGGACCCGGATCGCGGCGAAGAAGGCAGAGCGCGACACCGCGGAGGCCGCGAAACCGCTGGCTGCCTACCGCGAGGAGGAACTCGGCCGCATGCGCCAGATCTTCAACGACCCCGACCAGCCCTACCACGCCCTCCGCCGGGCCTTCGTCCACAAGGCGTAAGGCCGAGACACTGGGGTACCGATGACTCATCCGTGTCCGGAGCGAACCACCCCTGCATGCGCAGGGGGAACCATTATCAAACCACTCGTTCGCGGGGAGACCAGAGTCCAACTTTGTCCGCACGTGGCGGTATTACGACCACCTTGGCAGCCCCGGGACTGGCCGTTACCGGCACCAATTGCTGACGTGGGCCGCCGAAACGCCTCAGCCCTCGGGGTTCCTGACGTGGCGACAGCGTGATGGGCACTGCGATGGCAACCCACCTGCGGATGTGCACCGGTCAGGACGTGGGACCGATCCGAGTGCGTAGGTCTTCGGCGAACGTGCGCGCCGCCTCCAGATCGGTGGCGTTGGGTCGTCCCTTGTTGATACCGCCGACGAGCTTGAAGGGAAGCCAGGTGTCGAACGCACGACACGAGAAGGTGCCGATCACTTCGAAATTCTTCTGCTCGAGAAGCCGCACAGGGGGGCGGGTGAAGGTGAGGTGACCCCCGGAGTGTGGACACAGGGGTTCATGCTGCGAGTGTGAGTCTACGTTCTCGCTGGTGCTGCTGTTCGAACTCGACGGGTGAGAGGTAGTTGAGGGTGCTGTGGCGCCTTCGTGCGTTGTAGTACGTCAGCCACTGGAAGAGCTCCAGCCTCGCCTGACGCACCGTCGAGAAGAGCCTCTGGTGCATCGTCTCCCTCTTCAGCCCCTGCCAGAACGACTCGGCGAGGGCGTTGTCATAGCTCGAGCCACCCCGGCCCATGCTCCTGCGGATCCTGAAGCCGTCGCAGACCTGCGCGAACCCTGCGGAGGTGTACTGCGAACCCCTGTCCGCGTGGAAAATGACTCCGCCGACATTGCCGCCGCGGGTCGCCACGGCCATCTTCAGGGCGTCGATGACCAGTTCGGCGCGCATGTGGGTGGCCATCGACCAGCCGAGCACCCGGCGCGAGCAGATGTCCAGGACGCAGGCGAGATACAGCCACGACCCGCCGACCTGCACATAGGTGATGTCCCCGCACCACTTCTCGTCCAGATGCCCGGCGTGGAAGTCGCGGTTCACCAGGTCCGGGACCGTGGTCCGCTTACGGCGCCGCAGATGGCGGCCCTCAAGTCCGTGCTTGCGCATCAACCGCTCGACGCGCTTGCGGTTGACGGTGTGCCCGAAACCGCGCAGCTCGGCGTGGATCCGGCGGATCCCGTAGGTCTCCTTGTGCTCGGTGTGGATATCGCGGATCTCCGCGACCAGCGCGTCGTCGTCGGCCTGCCGCTCGGCGCGGGCCTTCCCACCGGCGATCCACCGGTAAAAGCCGGAGCGCGAGACCTCAAGAACCCGGCATATCCGCTGGACGCCGAAGGCTTCGGCGTGAGCGGAGACGAAGTCCCAGCGGCGGGTCTTCCCTTCATCTCCGACGCGAAATAGGCGGCCGCCCGCCGCAGGATCTCCCGCTCGAGCTGCCATTCCTTCTCCGCCTTCAGCAGCCGGGCGGTCTCCGCCCGCAGCCGGGCCAGCCGTGACCTGGGCGTCTTCCGTCTCCGGCCCGCGGCCGGGCTCCGTGCCGGCCTCGGCGTTGCGCACCCAGGTGCGCGCAGTGTCTCGGGGTTGACGTTCAGATCGGCGGCGACGTCCTTGAACGTCCGCCGGCCGGCCGAAGCCCGCCACAACGCCACCGCGTCGGGCCGGAACTCCACGTTGTACTTCGAGGGCCTTGCCATGGGGATCTACACCTTCCTGGACCTATCAAGATCCATTGTCAGGTGTGTCCACACTCAAGGGGTCGCCTCACCCGCAGGTGACCTCGCACATGAGGACAAGCGAGCACTGGCCCCGAGGGCCCGGAGGGCCGCCACCGTGGCGCGGCCCTCCGGCACCACGGGTCACCGGCGGTGCCGGATGCCGGGCACGGTGGCAGGTGCTGGTGCCGTCACCCGCTGTCCAACGGGCCGGGCCGGCCCGGGCACGCCCGCGGTGCGCTGGGGCGGCCGCCGTAGCACTATGGAAGGCATACAGACAGTGGGAGGGCAGCGGTGTTCGAGGCCGGTGCCATCCGGGAGTGGCGCGGCCACCCGAAGGGGTTGACGCCGACGGGTGCAGGATCGGCACGCTGAGTCCGTGTTACGTCGACACGGCCACCGACGAGCCGTTCTTCGCCACCGTCGCCGTCAGCTTGCGCACGCGGCACCGCCTAGTGTTCGTATCCCTCACCAGGGCGAGCGTGGCCCCCAGATCTGGAAGGGGATGGAAGGAGGCCGGCGATGGCGCCGGATCGTCGGTGCCGTCGCCAAGGGTCTGCTCTACCTGCTGGTCATCGGTGCGGTAGTCCTGGTGGCCGACCTCGTTTACGCGGCGTGAAGTCCCGGCGGACAGGCCGGCGCCCCGGCCGCTGAGGTCCGTGTTCGAGGAGGCGTCGGCGATGCGTGAGATCGGTGAGTCCGGTCCCGACCTCGGCCACGCGGGTGGTGGCCCGGTCGAGCCGGGCGGCCTTCTGGATGTGCTGGGTGTCGCGGCGGTGGTGCTCGACGCGGACGGGCGGATCGCGTTGTGGAGTCCGCAGGCAGAGGCCCTGTTCGGGTACACGGCCAAGGAGGCGCTCGGCGAGTTCGCGGCCCGGCTGCTGGTCGACGAGCAACACCTGAACCTCGTGATCTCCCTGTTCGCCCGGGTGATGACGGGCGGCGGTCCCTGGTCGGGTGCCTTCCCCGTCCGGCACAAGGACGGTCGCACGCTGCTGGCGGAGTTCCGCAACATGCGGCTGGAAGACGAGCGGGGCGCACTCTACGCGCTGGGGATCGCCTCCGACCGGGCCACGCTGCGGCGCGTGGAGCGAGATCTGGCGCTGTCGGGGCGGCTGGTCTCCCAGTCCCCGATCGGCCTGGGCGTCATGGACACCGACCTGCGCTACGTCCTGGTCAACCCGGCGCTGGAACGCATCAACGGCCTGTCCGCCGACCAGCACCTCGGGCGGCACGTCAGCGAGGCCGTGCCGTTCCTGGACACCGGCTCCATCGAGTCCGCGATGCGCGGGGTCCTGGCCGACGGCGCCCCGCTGCTGAACCAGTTCACCGTCGGCCGTACCCCGGCCGACCCCGGCACCGACCACGCCTGGTCGGTGTCGTACTACCGGCTGGAGGATGCCGGCGGGCGCGTTCTGGGAGTCGCGACCTCGGTGGTGGACGTGACCGAGCAGCACCGTGCGGCGAGCCAGGTCGCGCAGGCCCGCGCGCGGCTCGCTCTCATCGCCGATGCCTCCGTGCGCATCGGCACGACGCTCGACCTCGGCACCACCGCCCGTGAATTGGCCGACGTCGCGGTGCCGGCCCTGGCCGATGTGGCCGCGGTGGACATCCTCGACACCGTTCTCGACGGCGGGCGCGAGGCCGACGCGTCGGCCGGGGGCGCCCTGGGGTTCCGGGCCCTGGCCGTCGCTTCCTCGCACCCCGACGACGGCGCGGTCTGCGCCGCCGACCCGGTCGGAGAGCTCGCGGCCTACGGCCCCGACCGGCTGGTCACCCAGTGCGTCACGACCCGTCGCCCGGTCCTGGTGTCCCATGTCCGGAGCCGGGACTTCCCCCGCATCGCCCGGGATCCTGAGGCCGCCGCTCGCCTGGCCGCCGCCGGGCTCCACTCCTACCTCGCGGTGCCGTTGACCGCCCGAGGCGAGGTCCTGGGCGCACTCGACCTCAAACGCACCCGCAACCAGCTGCCCTTCGACCACGACGACGTCGTCCTCGCCGGCGAACTGGCCGCCCGCGCCGCGGTGTGCATCGACAACGCCCGTGGGTACCAGACCCAACGCCACGCGGCCCTGGCCCTCCAGCGCCACCTCCTGCCCCACGCGCCACCACACCAACCCGGCCTGGAGATCGCCTACCGCTATCAGCCCGCAGGAGCCGTCGGCGAGGCCGGCGGCGACTGGTTCGACGTCATCCCCCTGGCCGATGACAAGACCGCCCTGGTCGTCGGCGACGTCATGGGCCACGGCATCAACGCCGCCGCCACGATGGGCCAGTTGCGCACAGCCGCCCGCACCCTGGCCGACCTCGCCCTCGACCCCGCCGAGGTCCTCACCCACCTCGACCGCCTCACCACCGGTCTGGACGAGGCCATGGCCACGTGCGTCTACGCCGTCCACGACCCGCGTCACCTCCGGTGCCGCATCGCCACCGCCGGGCACCTGCCGCCCGTCCTCGCCCGCTTCGGCCAGGTACCCGAGCTCCTCGACCTGCCCACCGGCGCACCGCTGGGCGTCGGCGGCGTCCCCTTCGAGGCCGTCACCCTCGGCCTGGGCATCGGCGACCAGCTGACCCTGTACACCGACGGCCTCGTCGAGACCCACCACCAGGACATCGACACCCGCCTGCGGACCCTCCTCGACCTGCTCACCACCCCCCACCGCCCACTCGAAGCGACCTGCGATCTCCTCCTGAACGCCCTGCGCAACCCCCACGACCCTGACGACGTCGCCCTCCTCATCGCCCGCACCCGGCCACTGCCCGTCCCGGGCGGCATCGACGCGAGGGCCCGCTGACACTTCCGTGCCGCCACCAAAAGGTCGTCCTCACACCCTGACGAGTCGGGGTTCTCGGGCCTGATCCACAGCGCGGGGAGGCCGCCCGCGAGCCGGTTCGATCACGACGTGAGGCCGTCACCAGGCCCCGGGACGGGCCTGGTGACGGCTTGACACCATGATCGAGAACGGGCCGGACCTGGCCGGCCACGGTCCCCCTACGAGGCCGACGGGACGGGTGCCGTTCCTGGGCCTGGAGGCGGGGCGTGTCGGCGGCGGCTGAACTTCAGGCGACGTCGAAAGAAGGAAGTACGGACACAACGACACCGGCCGACACGGTCGCATGTCACCGTCACATACGGGCTGATGCCACCACCACGACCCAGAAAGAACCGCACCACCAGGCTCTTCCCGCAGTGACACCCACCCGCGCCCACCAACGACACCCACCCCACACCTCACACCTGCCCGTTCAGCAATGGCTGCTGGAGAACGTCCTCAGCCTCGACGCGGCCGGAGAGGACGAGCGGCCGGTGCAGCGTACGCAGGACGACAAGTGGGAACTCAACTCCGGGCGGCACGGCAGTTCCACACCCGTGAAGGACACCTCAACGCACCCAGGAAACACGTAGAACACCTGGAGCCGGAAGACGGCACGGCGGGCCCTCAGGGACGCACGGAGGGGCTCGGAGTGGTGAAGCTCGGCATGGTGCTGGACAACATCAGGAAACGGGCCGACAAACTCACCGCACAACGCCGCGCAGACCTCGATGCGCTCGGCATGCGCTGGACCACCACCACGGCCAAGAGCATCCGGTCCCAGCTGCCGTCGGCCGACCATCTGCGGTGACGTTCGTAGACGGTCTTCCAATTCCCGAAACGCGCAGGCAGATCACGCCAGGGCACCCCCGTCCGCTCCCGGAAGTAGATGCCGTTGACGACCTTCCGGTGGCTCTTCCACTGCCCGCCCCGATGACCGTTCGTCGGCAGGTACGGCTTCAGCCGAGCCCATTCGTCCTTGCTGAGATCACCACGCCCCACGACCCACAAACGATCAAGAACGCGGCACAGTTCCAAGATCCACCGGACACGACCTAGGTGCGGCAGTTCCACCCCGTCGCTCAAACCGCAGGTGCCCGTCAGCCGCCGGCAGCGACGATTCGCGACATGGCCCGTTCGGCAACGGCGGCGATGGTGAGTGAGGGGTTGGCGCCGCCGACGTTGCCCGGGAGCAGTGAGCCGTCCATGACGTAGAGGCCCCTGTTGCCCTTGACGCGGCCTTCCAGGTCTGTGCAGCGGCCCAGAGCGCAGCCGCCCACTGGATGGCCGGTCATCGTCCGTGGATTGTTGAGGGTGATGGGGAGGCTGCCCGGGTTGGCCTCCACGACACGCGAGCTGTAGTCGAGGGTGGCGCGGGCAGCGGCGGCTGACTTCTCCCGAGTCCAGTCCGCCAGTACCACGCGGCGGCGGCGCGGGTCGTACCGGAAGGTTCCCCGGTGGTCGGTGTCCACCGTCATGGTGAATGTGACGGTGGCAGGGAGGGCGGAGTATCCGGGCAGTACCCAGTTCTCGGCGAGCAACGGCAGGCCGAACTCGTGGTGGAAGAAGGCTGCGGAGGCGCTGGGCGAGCCCTGTGAGGCACCGACGGACTTGAGGGGCTGCGAGCGCAGATTGAGCTGATCGCCATTGTCGCCGAAGCCGGTTCCCACGGTGGCGGGCAGATCCGGAAGGGCACCCAGCTCGCGGGCCGCCACCAAGAGGCGGTTGGTGTTCAGCGTGCCCGCGGCGACGAACAGCATCGCGCAGGTGTACTCCGTCGTGTCGATCGTGGCTCCGCGGAAGTCCAGTTGACGGACGGCGACGGAGAAACGGCCGTCGGACCGGCGGGCGATGGACCGTACCTCGTGCAGCGAGCGCAGTTGGACGTTGCCGGTGGCCAGCGCGTCCGGAAGGTAGCTATGGGTGAGGGACTTCTTCGCTCCGTTGCCGCAGCCGAAGTCCGAGTCCCCTACGGTCGCTGACAGCGGGGCAGTACCCGCGAGTTCGCGTCGGACGACGTCCCAGTCGAAGGTCGAGTCGATGGGACTGGTGCGGAACCGCGCCTTGGCCATCTGCCGGTCCCACAGCCGGGAGTGCGTGAAGGGCGCGGAGTCGTAGACGTCCTGGGGCATCAGGCCGGCTCCCAGCATGGCCCGGACCTTCGGGTACCACGTCCGGGTGAACTCCTGGTAGTGGAGACCGGAGGGGTAGAGCGCGTCGAAGTAGCGCTGGGGCGGCGCGAGCGTCGCCCCCGTGTAGACCACGGACCCGCCTCCGACGGCCGCACCGCAGGCGATGTCGAGGCTGTCTTCCTCCGACACCTCCAGCACACCGGGCGACGGGGTGAGCGGCACTGGCAGCATGCCGGGCCAGCGGGCGTTGCGGCGAAACCAGAACATCGTGTCGGTGATCCCGTTGGGCGACCCGAAGACGGGCTTCGCCGGGGCGACGGGCCATTCCCGGCCGCGTTCCACCACCAGGGTGTCGACTCCGGCCTGTCCCAGACGCAGCGCGGCGACCGAACCGCCGAACCCCGAACCGATCACCAGGGCGTGGAAATGGGTCCGCGACACGGCTGAGGCGAAGGCCCTGCTCCCCTGTTGTCCCAGGACTGCCGCGCCGAGCCCGGCCAGGGCGCCCTTGCCGGCGAGGCGCAGAAATTGACGACGCTGTAGTGCGGACACGTGTTCTCCTGGCTAGGTCGGTCCCGGGACGATCGGCATGCTGCCGGCCCGTCGTACGGTGTGCCGTTCCCGGCGGACGTGTACGTGCTTCCGGTCCACCTCCGAGGAGTAACGGCCAGCCGGGTCCCGGGACACGGGACGCTGCTCCGAACGGAGTCCGCACCGGGGACTGGACAAGCGGTGCGACAACATTGAGCGACTCTGTCGGGAATCTGGCTCTGACAAGATTTTCGTAGCCGGTGATCGAATGCGCTGAGGTTCGTGGTTGGGCTCGCACCGGGGGGCAGAGTGGTGGGTGTGTCCTGTTGAGTTGGATGTCTTGCTGCCGCAGCTGGTCGCGGTGCAGGTCGAAGGGGTGGAGGCCAGGCGTCAACTTGACCCGGCCCTAAAGGGCCGGGCTTGGAGGTAGCGCCCGACTGGCTGCCGGGTGGGCTCCTCCGTCTAAGCCACCTAGGGGGTGGCTGGGACGCGTGACTCACGCCCCGCGATCCACACGGTCTCGCCCTTGCGGGCGATGTTGTG
>NZ_JAYMZR010000092.1:0-28011 GCF_035828615.1 Streptomyces sp. H27-D2
CGGCACGGACTGGCCGCGATCGGCGCGCCGGCGAGCGACGCCGAAGCCTGGCGGCCCTGGCGCTCGTACGCCCTGCACCAGCTGTGGCTGGGCCCGCCGCCCGCCGAGGAGACGGCCACCCGGCAGCCCTCGGAAGCCCCGGACGGCCGGGCGTCAGGCTCTCCGGGCCCGGCGACCCTGAACAACCCGGCGCCCTTTGGACTGAGCCCGGGGACGAATGGACTGACCCCGGGGACGCATCCGGGAACGGACTTGGAGAGGAACGACCGATGATGCTCTTTACGACGTTCGACAGCCCGCTCGGCGAGCTGCTGCTCACTGGCGAGGAGTCGGTGACCGCGCCTGGCGGCCTCGCCCTGGCCGCACTGTCCGTCCCGGATCAGAAAGGCGCGGTCGGCATCCAACCGGAGTGGCGGCACGCACCGGCCGCGTTCGCCGAAGCTGAGCGGCAGCTCGCGGCCTTCTTCGCGGGCGAGCTGCGGAGCTTCGACCTGGAGTACTCGGCCGGCGCGGCCAAGGGGACGGCGTTCCGCGAGAAGGTGTGGGCGGCGCTGGACGACATCCCGTACGGCGAAACCACCAGTTACGGGCAGCTCGCCCAGCGGATCGGGGCCTCGCGCGCGGCCGTACGGGCCATCGGCGGCGCGGTCGGCGCGAACCCGCTGCTCGTGTTCCGGCCCTGCCACCGGGTGATCGGCGCGGACGGTTCGCTCACCGGTTACGCGGGGGGTCTGGAGCGCAAGCGGCTGCTGCTCGGCTTGGAGCGGGAACGGGCGGGGTCGCGGCGCTGAGCCGTCACTTCCACGTGGTCAGAAGGGCCCGGCCCACGCGGCCCAGCCGCCCAGGCGCGTCGCGCGTCAGCCGTGGATGACCGCGCCCATCCAAGCTCCCAGCACGAGCAAGCACGCGACCAGCTCCACCAGCACGCTGGTCCCGACCGCCCGCATGATCGTCCGCGTCGCGGCCCACGCCTCGCCGTGCCCGCCCAGCCGTACCCGCTCCGCGCCGTAGATCCCCGCGATGAAGCCGAGCACCGCTCCGATCAAGGGCACCACGAAGAAGCCGACGATCGCCGACGCGCCCGCCCACAGCACCGTCTGCCGGGTGACCCCGACCCCTTTCAGCCGGCGGGCGGGCAGCAGCCACTTCACCACGTGGTTGACCAGCAGCAGTGCGGTCGCGCCGATCAGGACGCCCCAGGCCGGCGTGGTCTTCTCCGACATCGACCACCAGAGGATGCCCGCCCACACCAGCAGTGGCCCGGGCACGCCCGGTACCAGCACCCCGAGCAGGCCGAGCAGCATCACCAGGCCCACCAGGACCAGCTGCCACGTACCCATGGGCCCAGCGTGCGGGATGCCGCCAGGACGCGCCCCTCGGCGGGCTTCCGCCGCAGGTCAGCGCTCGGAGCGGGGCGCTCGGCGGGGCGGCGCGGTGATCGCCGGGAGCGGGTCCGGGGCCGGGGGCTCAGGGAATCCAGCCGGGAATCCAGCCGGGGCTCAAGCCGCCCGAGGCCCCGGTCTCAGCCCCCGGCTCCCGGTCTGGGCCCCCGCCCGGTCTTCGCGGGCCACCCACCCCCGTTCGTACGCGTGCCACCCCAACTGCAGCCGGGTCGTCACCCCGGCCAGTTCCATCAGCCCCTTCACCCGGCGCTGCACCGTCCGCAGCCCCAGACCGAGCTGCTTGGCGACGCTCGCGTCGGTCAGCCCGGCCAGCAGCAGGGACAGGACCCGCAGGTCAGTGCTGTCGGGAGCCTCAGGCCCTTCGGTCAGCACTTCCCCGGCCCCGCCGTTCGAGCCCGTGCCGGCGCTGAGCCGCATGGGGAGGGCCTGCCGCCATACGCCCTCGAACAGTCCCATCAGCGATTCCAGCAGTCCGCTGGCGTGCACCACCAGCGCGGCGGGCTCGGCGGTGCGCCGGGTGAGCGGGACCATGGCGAGCGTCCGGTCCGCGATCACCAGCTTCGTCGGCACCCGGTCCACCACCCGTACCCGCTCGTCCCGGCCCAGCGCAGCGGCCAGCTCCTCTACGCCGCCGGGGCCGGACAGCACCTCCCGTTCGACGACCACCCGGTACCGGACGCCGCGCGCGGCGGCCCGCGCCTCGGCGTGGTTCTCGACGCCGGTGACGGTCGTCGGGTTGCCGGTCACCAGGGCGCAGACTTCCTCGGTCGCGCCGAGCTGCAACTGGAGGAACCGGTGCGCCACCGCGCTCGCCCCGGTCACCACCTCGACCAGGTCGTGCACGGCCGGTTCGGTCGCCTCGGCGCGGTACTCCTCGGCGAGCAGGGCCGCGGCCAGCTCGGCCTGCTCCAGTTCGTGGCGCTGCTGGGTGAGCAGCGCGCCCAGCGCCACGGCGGGCGGCGCGGCCACCCAGCGGCCGGGGCGGGCGGAGGACTGGGCGGCGAGGCCCTGGCGTTCGAGCCTGCGCAGGGTGCGTTCGGCCTCCGCCTCGGGCAGCGTCAGCCGGTGCGCGAGATCGGACACCTCCGCGGCGCCGAGCCCCACCAGGACGCGGTAAGCCGACTCCTGAACCTCGTCCAGACCGATCGCGTTCAGCACCTGACGCTCCTCCCCAGAAGCCTTCCGACGGCCGGCCGTGGCGGGAAAGAGCCACGGCATAAAGCCGCCTCGGCCATCATCCCCGCACCACCCGTCACTCTGCCAATGTGTCGGCACCACAGCACCGCTCGGCGCCCCCGGCACACCGCTCGTACGGGCCGACGCGGTCCCCCGCGCCCGGCGCTTTCGGGCGGCGGAGGTCACCTCCACAGACCAACTGACGCCCCGGGCGGACCCTTCTGAGGGGGAGGGTCCGCCCGGCACCACCCTTCCGCGCCCTGTTTTGTGCGCGCCGAGAGGTGGACAATATGGGCATGAATCAGCAGGGGGAGCGGCGCGACGGTCACGAGGACGACTGGTGGGCCGAGTTGTACGACGAGGCGAAGCCGGACGCGGGGCCGACGGCGGCGGACGATTCCTTGGACGAGCGCTTCAACGAGGCCTCCCGTACGGTCGGTTCGGGAACGGGGAGTACGGCGTCCGTCGCTTCGGAGCCGGCCGGTCCGGAGCCCTTCGACCTGTCACTCGACGACCGGTGGCCCTATGGGTCGAGTGCGGATGAGGTCGCGCGGAGCCGCACGGAATGGCCCGCGGAACCGCCGCCGTCGGAGGACTTCTGGTCGAATCCGCCGTCGGCCCCAGCCCCAGACTCCCCAGACTCAGACGCCCCAGCCCCAGACCTGATCCCGCCACCGGCCGCCGCGCCGCCGCGACACGTCGTGCCACGCGCCCGCGCCCCGTGGGAGCCCCCGCCGCCCGACCAACTCCCGCGCGACTACGACGAAAGTACGAGCCCCGCCCAGGCCGGCTTCGTGGGCGACGGCCCGCCCACCTATGACGCCGAGCCGACGGCGCTGCCCGTCGCCGACCCGGCCGACCTCGGCGACCTGGTGCCGGACACCGTGCTGGACGGCGCCCACTACGGCACGCTGTCGCTGCGCGCGGTCTCGCTGCGCGGCGATTCCGCGCGCTATCGCGGGGAGCCGAGACGCGACGCGCTGCTGACCGCGCGGTTCGGCACCGGGGACGGCGCGCTGCTGCTGGTCGCCGTCGCGAGCGGCGCGCGGGCCTCCGAGGGGGCGCACCGGGCCGCGCAGGACGCCTGCCAGTGGATCGGCGGCGCGGTGGGGCGCAGCCATGCCCGGCTCGCCGAGGATCTGCGGGCCGGGCGGCGCGGGGCGTTGAAGTCCGGGCTGCGACGGCTCACCGAACGGGGGTACGGCAGGCTCCGGGCCACGGCCGCCGACCTGGGCCTGAGCCCCACCGAATACACCGCGTCGCTGTGCTGCCTGCTGCTCCCCGCCGATTCCGACTGCCGTACCCGGGTGTTCTTCGGCTCGGGGGACGGCGGCCTCTTCCGGCTGCGCGACGGGATGTGGCAGGACCTGGAGCCCGAGGTGTCCGGGGCGGGCCGGATGGGCGGTCCGGTGCTCGGCTACGGCGCTCACCCGCAGACGCTCGCCCTGAGCGGCCCGCAGCCCGAACGGCAACGGCCGGACCCACGCGCCGAGCCCGTACAGCCCGCACAGCCCGCACGGTCCGAGCGCCCGCGATCCGCCCCCGCGCCGTACGGGTCCACCCACCCCGAGCCCACCCGCCCCGAATTCCCGCGCGCGGAAGCCCCGCCCTCCGGAGCGCGAACAGGGCAGGACGACCCCGACCCGAAGTCCGAGTCCCACCCCGAGCAGGGCCCCTTCCGCTTCCGGGCCTCGATAGCCCGTCCGGGCGACACGCTGCTCCTCTGCAGCGGCGGCCTCGCCGAGCCGCTGCGCGGCGAGCCCGCTCTCACCGAGCGGCTGGCCGGGGTGTGGTCCCCGGTGGAGCCGCCCGGCCTCGCCGCGTTTCTCGCCGACGTACAACTGCGCGTCAAGGGGTACGCGGACGACCGTACGGCTGCCGCCGTCTGGGAGGCGTAACCGCTTCTCGCATGGGTTGATGGACGGAAGCCGACGATCAGGGCGGTGAGGACGGCCGTCGAACCCGACCCGAAGGGGCGAGCGCAGCATGGCGAAGCAGAATGTGGCGGAGCAGTTCGTGGACATCCTGGTGCGCGCCGGTGTGAAGCGGCTGTACGGAGTGGTCGGGGACAGTCTCAACCCGGTCACCGACGCGGTCCGCCGGAACGCCGCCATCGAGTGGATTCAGGTACGGCACGAGGAGACGGCGGCCTTCGCGGCCGGCGCGGAGGCGCAGCTCACCGGCAGGCTGGCGGCCTGCGCGGGCTCCTGCGGGCCGGGAAACCTGCATCTGATCAACGGTCTGTACGACGCGCACCGCTCGATGGCCCCGGTGCTGGCCCTCGCCGCGCAGATCCCGAGCAGCGAGATCGGCACCGGCTACTTCCAGGAGACGCACCCCGATCAGCTGTTCCGCGAGTGCAGCCACTACAGCGAGATGATCTCCAACCCGAACCAGATGCCGAGGGTGTTGCAGACCGCCGTCCAGCACGCGGTGGGCCGCAACGGCGTCAGCGTCGTCTCGCTGCCCGGCGATGTGGCCGCGCTGCCCGCCCCCGAGCGGGCCGTCGAGCACGCGCTGGTCACGTCCAGGCCGACGGTGCGGCCCGGCGACGCCGAGATCGACGCGCTCGCGCGGATGGTGGACGAGGCCAAGCGGGTCACACTGTTCTGCGGCAGCGGCACGGCCGGGGCGCACGCCGAGGTGATGGAGTTCGCGGAGCGGGTGAAGTCCCCGGTGGGGCACGCGCTGCGCGGCAAGGAGTGGATCCAGTACGACAATCCGTACGACGTCGGCATGAGCGGGCTGCTCGGCTACGGCGCTGCGTACGAGGCGACCCACGAGTGCGACCTGCTGATCCTGCTCGGCACCGACTTCCCGTACAACGCGTTCCTGCCCGACGACGTGAAGATCGTGCAGGTCGACGTCCGGCCCGAGCACCTGGGCCGCCGCTCCAAGCTGGACCTCGCGGTGTGGGGCGACGTCCGGGAGACGCTGCGCTGCCTGAGCCCGAAGGTGCTGCCCAAGACCGACCGTAAGTTCCTCGACCGGATGCTGAAGAAGCACACCGACGCGCTGGAAGGCGTCGTCAAGGCGTACACCCGCAAGGTCGAGAAGCACACGCCGATCCACCCCGAGTATGTGGCCTCGCTGCTCGACGAGGAGGCGGCCGACGATACGATTTTTACCGTCGACACGGGCATGAACAATGTCTGGGCGGCCCGCTATCTGACCCCCAACGGGCGTCGCAGGGTGATCGGTTCGTTCACCCACGGCTCGATGGCCAACGCCATGCCGCAGGCCGTCGGCGCGCAGTTCCTGGACCGGAAGCGGCAGGTCGTGGCGATGTCGGGAGACGGCGGATTCTCCATGCTGATGGGCGATTTCCTGACACTGGTGCAGTACGACCTGCCGGTGAAGGTCGTACTGTTCAACAACTCCGCGCTGGGCATGGTCGAGTTGGAGATGCTCGTCGCCGGACTGCCCTCCTTCGGCACCACGTACCGGGGCACGGACTACGCGGCCATCGCCCGCGCGGCCGGCGCGTACGGCGTGCGGGTGGAGAAGCCCAAGCAGGTGCGGGGCGCGCTGCGGGACGCCTTCCGGCACCAGGGGCCGGCGCTGGTCGACATCGTCACCGACCCGAACGCGCTGTCCATCCCGCCGAAGATCAGCGCGGAGATGGTGAGCGGATTCGCGCTGTCCGCGAGCAAGATCGTGCTGGACGGCGGGGTGGGCCGGATGCTCCAGATGGCCAGGTCCAACCTGCGCAACGTCCCCCGGCCCTGAGCCCCGGGTACGCGTACGAGCCCGGCCCGGCACCGGCGCGAACGGCGCCGGGCCGGGCTCGTGGCGCGCGAACGGGGTCGGGCGTGGTCCAACGGGGTAGGGACTAGGTGTACGTGTAGGAGTTCGAAGCGCGGCGGTCGAGCGAGCGGTCGGAGCGGGGAGGATGGGGCGTCAGCCTGCGAGGCGCGAGGGCGGGGACGGGCATCGGCTGGCTCCCGCGCTGAGCCGACGGCTGCGCCGGTCCGAGCTGGCCTCGGTCGCGGAGACCCGGCTGGCGCTGCGCGAAGTGTTGCGGAACTGGGGCGATCCGGGGCAATCGGGGGTCGCCGAGCTGCTGGCCACCGAACTGGCCACCAACGCCCTGGTGCACACCGACGGCGACGCGGTCATCACGGCGACACTGCTCGAAGGGGGCGACGGCCGGCCCGCGGCCCGCTTGCGGGTCGAGGTGCGGGACTACGTCAGCTGGCATCCCAGGCCGCGCGTCCCCGAGGCGGACGGCACCACGGGCCGCGGGCTCTACTTCGTACAGTCCCTCGCTGACGCGTGGGGAGTACGGTCGCACGGCACCGGCAAGGTGGTGTGGTTCGAGCTGGACGGCGGACCTGCCTGAACGCAGCAGATCTGCCTGAGTGATGCAGACCTGCGCAGTGATGCAGACCTCCGCGGGAACGGCGCGCGAGCGCGGTCCGCCGCCGGTCGTCAGCCGAACTGCCGCTCGATCGCCTTGAGTTTCTCCTCCAGGGAGTCGAGCCGCGGGATGGTGAGGGTGTCGTCCTCGGCGGTGAGGTCAATGGCTTGCAGAGCCGGGCGGGAGCGCACGGGCAGTTGTCCCGGCTCGGGTATGGCGGGCTCCGCGCCGCTCTGCGAGCCGGCCGGCAGCGCCGGCGCCTCCACCTGGCGGCCGGCTCGCCCGCGCCCCCACATCCGGTGCTGCCGGTTGAGCGCCTTGACCTTGGCCCGCTCCAGCTTGTCGTGATCGCGTTGCCGCAGCCGGTTCTGGTCCTTCTGCCGGTTGTCCTCGCGGACCTCCTCGACCGCTTCGTCCAGCGAGCGCACGCCCTCCAGCAGCATCAGCGACCAGGCCCCGAAGGTCTCACGGGGCGCGCGCAGCCACCGAACGATCCGGATCTGCGGCAACGGGCGGGGGACCAGGCCCTGTTCGCGCAGTGCGGCCCTGCGGGTCTGCTTGAGCGCCCGGTCGAAGAGCACCGCCGCCGACAGCGACATCCCCGCGAAGAACTGCGGGGCGCCCGCGTGGTCGATGCCGCGCGGCGCGTGCACCCAGTTGAACCAGGCCGCCGCGCCCGCGAACGTCCATACCAGGAGGCGTGAGCCGAGGGCCGCGTCGCCGTGGCTCGCCTCGCGGACCGCCAGCACCGAGCAGAACATGGCGGCGCCGTCGAGGCCGAAGGGGACGAGGTACTCCCAGCCTCCGGCGAGGTTGAGGTTCTGCCGGCCGAAGCCGACCAGACCGTGAAAGGAGAGCGCGGCGGCGACCGCCGCGCAGCAGAACAACAGTCCGTAGGAGGCGATGCCGTAGACGGCTTCCTTGCGACGCCGGCGTTCCTCGGTGCGCTCCCAGGAATCGGCCTCCGAGGCCGCCTTCCCCGCGGCGCGCTTGCCGCGAGCGACCAACGCCACCGCGGCCACGACTCCGACGAGCGCGACGGCGGCGGGAAGCAGCCAGTCCAGCGGTATGTCGGTCAGTCTCATGTGGATTCCTTGCCTCGCGGTACGCGTTTCGCCGTCATCCTCGCGGAATCCCGCACAGTCGCAGAGGGTTTCGGGGCAAGACGACGCCAATGGAGTGCAGGGGCGGTCGGATAGCCGCGCCCGGGGTCGAACCGCCGTACGGGCGGCAGGAGTTGCGTTCCCATTCAGTCACTCGTAAGAGTGGTGTGACCGGGGGGCGCGTCGAAACACCCCCCCCGTCCGGTCCGGGCAGCGGGTCGAGTGGACGCGTCGGTTGTCCGCCGCCGCCAGCCGCCGGGTGCGGTCGGCGTCGCAGGTGCGCGGGCAGGTCACACAGGTGTCCTCGGGCCGCAGCGTGGAGGCGGGGATGCCCGTCGTGGCCGGCGCAGCGGGCATGCAGGGACCACCGAATCAGGATCGCTTGCAGGCAAGCCTTGCCTTACCCGAGATGATCGAGGTTTGAACTCCGGCCAGAGCCGCCTATCGTGCACAAAGACCTCAGGAGGACCCGAGTGGAGCACGGCAGAGCCCAGGACGCGGCACAGATCGCGGACCAGCGGATGGACGCGGCGGCGGTGCGCCCGCGCTCCCCGGTGCGCGAAGGCCCTGTTCCGCCCCAGGGTTCGGTGCCGTCGCGGAGCGTTGCCGCGGCGCCGGTTCCGGCTGCGGCTTCGGCTGCGTTCACAGCTGTGGATTCGGACCTCGCCGGGGTGCGGGGCCCGTTCCTGTCCCGGCCTCCGGTGCTGAGCGAGCAGCGGCCGACGGGCCCGGCCTCCGTCCAGTCCCCGTTTCAGGTCCCTGCGCAGCCCCCGGCCCGGATTCCGGGCCGGCCGGAGGCCCCCTCGCGTACGCCGGCCGCCGCACGCCCCGTACCGCGCCGGATGCCCGAGCGGTACTCCGTGCGGGGCCAGATCCTCGACGCGCTGCGGAACTCGCTGGTCGGCGGCGAGCTGGTGCCCGGCGAGGTGTACTCCGCGCCCGTGCTCGCCGAGCGCTACGGCGTCTCGGCCACTCCGGTGCGGGAAGCCATGCAGCAGCTCGTCACCGAGGGCGCCGTCGAGGCCGTGCCGAACCGCGGCTTCCGGGTGGCCCGGCGCAGCGAGCGGGAGCTGACCGAGCTGGCCGAGGTGCGGGCGCTGATCGAGGTGCCGGTGCTGCTGCGGCTGGCCCGTACGGTCCCGGCCGAGCAATGGCACGGGCTGCGGCCGCTCGCGGACGAGACCGCGGCGGCGGCGATGGCCGGGGACCGGGCCGGCTACGCGGACCTGGACCGCGCCTTCCACCGCGCGGTGCTGAGCCTCGGCGGCAATCAGCAGCTGGTCGCGGTCGCGGACGAACTGCACCGGCGCGCCCAGTGGCCGGTGGTACGCCAGCAGATCGGCCGTACGTCCCGCGCCGCCGACCTGCTGGCGGACGCGGCGGAGCACGCGGCGCTGCTCGACGCGCTGGTGGACGGCGATCTGATGATCGTGGAGTCCCTGGTGCGGGAGCACTTCCTGGGTGCTTGACGTCGGCTGACGGCGATGGGGCTGCCCGGGGGCTGCTTGAGTGGCAGTGCTGCCGGACCGACTCGGCGGCTGAGCGCCCCGGCGACGAGTCCGGCGACCGGCTGGCGACCGTCCCGGCGCGTCCTCGGCGACCGCCCGGCGCGGCCCCGGCGACCGCCCGGTGGGCGACCGCCGAGGCGGGCGTACGACGTGTCGATCGGCGCCGATTCGATCAGCGTCGAGCAGCGCGGGCGCTGCTCAACCCCGGCTGGTGCCGTTGCTGGTTCCGGTTCCGGTGCCGCTCCCGGAGCCATGGTCCGCCGTGGTCCGCATCTGGTCCGCGAGCCAGGCCGGTACGCCCCCGAGCAGCCGGACCAGCCGGCCCGCTTCGGTGCGCAGTTGCGAGGCATCCGGCTCCGGTTCGACCTCGGCCAGCGCGCTGAGCGCGGGGGCGATGCCGATCAGATAGCCGAGCTCCTCGCGGATGCGCAGCGACTCGGCGAAGCCGTGCCGCGCCTCGGCGAGTTTGCCGCTCTGCGCCGCCATCGCGGCGAGGTGCCGCCAGGTGAATGAGCACAGGAAGCGGTCGCCGTGCGCGGTGGCCCCGGCGTGTGAGCGCTGGAAGGCGGCCTGTGCGCCCGCCGGGTCCCGCGCGAGGTGCTGGGCGACGAGGCCGCGCCGGAAGTCCAGCAGCGGCCGTGCCGCCGATCCGGGCGGCAGCAGCGCGGCGGCCCGGCCGAGCGCGGAGCGCGCCTCGTCCGCCCGGTCCCGTCCGGTGAACATGGTCGACGCGTAGGCGAGGTGGCCGCGCTCGCACGCGGCGGCGCCCCGCTCGTCGTCGGTGTGCGCGATGGCCTCGACCGCGCGCAGCGCCTCCTCGGCGGCCTCCCAACCGGTCGCGGTGTACATGCACTGTTCGATCAGCACGCTGGACCGTTGCAGCGCGGCGGCCGGGTCCACCGCGGCGAACGGAGCGAGCAGCGCGGCAGCGTCGTCCCAGCAACCGCGTGAACGCAACCGCCACACCGCCCGGTCGAGCGGGTCGTCCCCGTCGGCCGTTCTGGGTCCTGGCACTCCCGGCTGCGATTCCCTAGACCCTGACATGGCGGTTTCCGCCACATTGCCCTCCCAAGCGCGTCATCGAGCTGGTAGCTGGTAGCCGTGGCCGCATCTCAGCACGAAGTCCCGTGTGCGGCCAAGGGTCTGGGTGAACGATTTCACAATCTCTTGGTCACCGGGACGCGGCGGCCGGTTCCCCGCGGCCTGCCGAGATCACCGCTGGGACCGTCGCAGGAGAGCCGGACCTGCGGAAACCTCGGCGCGGTTGATCGTCACGCTACCGAATTGGCCGGAACCCGAGGCGGATATTTGGCCAGCTTGCGCAAAAGCCGATCAGGCGGCCGACGGTCCCGGACACTCTGGATGATCAGAGCCTCCTGAACCGTCAGCCGCCGAACCGCGGACCGCCGAACCGCAGGAGACGCCGAAACCGCAGGAGCCGCGAGCCGCCGGAGCCGCCGAAACCGCAGGAGCCCCGACCGCCGCCGCGTGTGAGTCCCCGAGCCGCCCACCGCGAGCCGGTCAGCTCATCCGCAGCGCCAGGAAGAAGTCGAGCTTGTCCTCCAGCCGGGCCAGATCGCGGCCGGTCAGCTGCTCGATCCGGCCGACCCGGTAGCGCAGGGTGTTCACATGCAGATGCAGCCGGGCCGCGCAGCGGGTCCAGGAGCCGTCGCAGTCGAGGAACGCTTCGAGGGTGGGCACCAGCTCGGCGCGGTGCCGCCGGTCGTAGTCGCGCAGCGGGTCGAGCAGCCGGGCGGTGAAGGCGCGCCGGACGTCGTCCGGGACGAAGGGCAGCAGCAGGACGTGCGAGGCCAGCTCCTCGTGTCCGGCCGCGCAGACCCGGCCGGGCCGGGCGGCGGCCACCCGGCGGGCGTGCCGGGCCTCCTCCAGCGCGCCGCGCAGGCCCTCCGCGGAGTGCACGGCGGCGCTGACGCCCAGGGTGAGCCGGCCGTCGTCGGAGAGGCCGCGTTCGAGCGGGGCGCGGACGGCGGCGAGCAGCGCGTGCGCGTGCAGGGTCGACTCGGTCTCGGCGGCGGACCCGATCTCGCTCTTGGAGTCCTCGCGGTTCTCCGGCAGGGCGGGCAGCGGTACGAGCGCGACCGCCTCGTCGCCGATGTGGGCGACCGCGATCCGGTCCGAGGGCTCGGGGCCCGTAGCCTCCGGGTCGACCAGCACCTCCTCCAGCAGCGACTGGGCGACCGGGCCGCCCGCGATGTCGGAGCCATCCCACTTCACCCGCGCGACCACCACCTGCCACTGCGGGGCGGTGCCGAGCCCCGGCACCAGGATCGGGGCGGCGACCCGCAGCCTGGCGGCGACCTCGGCGGGCGGCGCGCCGTCCTGGACCAGCTCCAGGACCTCCTGGGCGAGCCTGCGGCGGACCGAGCGGGCCGCGTCGCGCCGGTCGCGCTCGACCGCGATCAGCTGGGTCACGCCGTGCAACAGGTCGAGCCGTTCCTCCGGCCAGTCGCTCGCGTCCGCCTCGACCACCAGCAGCCAGTCGGACAGCAGGGTCTCCCGCAGATCACGGCCGGCGGTGCGGATCGGGAAGAGGGAGAACGCGGTGCCCTGATCGGTCAGCCGGTGCGGGCCGCGCCGCCCGGTGCGCACCGCGGCCAGGTGTTCGCCGGCCAGCCGGGCGCCAGCGGCGGGGGGCAGCGCGGGGCCCGCGCCGGTCAGGCCGGAGCCGGCGATCTGCCGGCCGGTGGGGGAGAGCACCCAGGCCCGCAGGTCCAGGTCGGAGCCGAGCAGGTCGAGGACCACCTCGGGGCCGCCGCCGGCCGGGCCCGAGGTCATCAGCCTGCGGTGCCGCTCGACGACCGCCGCCAGGTCCCCGGCGCGTTCGGTGGAGACCTGCCGGACGACATGCTCGGTGATCACCGCGAAGGCGACGTCCTCGACGACCGCGAACAGCGGCAGCCGGTGCCGGACGCAGGCCTGGACCAAGTCGTCCGGAATCGCGCCCTGCTCCGCCTCGCCCGCGGCGAGCCCGGCGACCCCGGCCGCGGCGAGGATTCGTACGAAACGCTCCGAGTCCTCCGGCTGCCGCCGCCAGGCGAGCCCGGTGAGCACCAGTTCACCGCCGGAAAGATAGCGGCTGGGGTCGCGCAGGTCGGTGGTCATCACGCCGCGCACGGTGCGGTCCAACTCATCCGTGCCACCCAACAGGCGCAGGCCCAGGGTGTCGGTGTCCAGCAGTGCGCGCAGCCTCATCGTCGTTGCCGCCGATCCGTCTTATGTTGCCCGTGCGTTGTCAAGAGGTTTCTGAGCCCCGCTCTTCGTTCGAATCTACAAGACGGGGACCTTGGCCAGCCAATTGCTTCATGGTTTCGGTGACTGCACCCAAGTGGGTGCGGCTCGGTGTACTTGGCCCACGGCGCGTTAACAGCACGTGAACGACCAGTCCAGAGCCGGTGGTCCCCCACAGCCGGCGCGAACGACCCCGATCTCCCAGAAGAGAGCCACACTATGGACTTCCTTCGCCCCGCCAGTTGGGAGGAGGCGCTCGCCGCAAAGGCCGAGCACCCCACCGCTGTGCCCATCGCGGGCGGCACCGACCTCATGGTCGAGCTGAACTTCGACCACCGCCGGCCGGACGTACTGCTCGACCTGAACCGCATCGTCGAGCTGCGCGAGTGGGCTGTGGGCGAAGAGAACGTCCGGCTCGGCGCCTCCGTGCCGTACACGCAGATCATGGAGAACCTGCGCACCGAGCTGCCGGGGCTGGCACTCGCCTCGCACACCGTCGCCTCCCCGCAGATCCGCAACCGCGGCGGCGTCGGCGGCAACCTCGGCACCGCCTCCCCGGCAGGCGACGCGCACCCGGCGCTGCTCGCGGCGGGGGCGGAGGTGGAGGTCGAGTCGGTGCGCGGCAGCCGCTTCATCCCGATCGACGCGTTCTACACCGGCGTCAAGCGCAACGCGATGGACGCCGACGAACTCATCAAGTGCGTCCACATCAAGAAGGCCGACGGTCCGCAGCAGTTCTCCAAGGTCGGCACCCGCAACGCGATGGTCATCGCCGTCTGCGCCTTCGGCCTGGCCCTGCACCCGCAGACCCGCACCGTGCGCACCGGCATCGGCTCCGCCGCCCCCACCCCCGTACGGGCCCGCACGGCCGAGGACTTCCTCGCCGCCGCGCTCGACGAGGGAGGCTTCTGGGAGAGCGGCAAGGTCATCACGCCGTCCATCGCCCGCCAATTCGGCGAGCTGGCGTCCGGCGCCTGCAACCCCATCGACGACGTACGCGGCACCGCCAAGTACCGCCGGCACGCCGTCGCCGTCATGGCCCGCCGCACCCTCGGCTGGACCTGGGACTCGTACCGCGGCGTCGCCCGCAACTCCGAAGGAGGCTCCCAATGCGCGTGAACTTCACGGTCAACGGCCGGCCGCACGAGGCCGACGACGTGTGGGAGGGCGAGAGCCTGCTCTACGTGCTCCGCGAGCGGCTCGGCCTGCCCGGCTCGAAGAACGCCTGTGAACAGGGCGAATGCGGCTCCTGCACGGTCCGGCTGGACGGCGTTCCGGTCTGTTCCTGTCTCGTCGCCGCGGGCCAGGTGGAAGGCCACGACATCGTCACCGTCGAGGGCCTCGCCGACTTCGCCAAGCAGCGCGCGGCCGGCTGCGCGAGCGGCGCCTGCGCGGCGGGAGCCCTCAGCTCCGAAGCGCCCGGCGCGCCCGGCGCAGCGGCCGGCACCACCGTCGACGCGGCCCGCCAGTGGCAGGCCAAGCCCGCCGACGGCCAGACCGGCGAGCAGGCCGAGCTCTCGCCGATCCAGCGCGCGTTCATCGACGCCGGCGCGGTCCAGTGCGGCTTCTGCACGCCCGGCCTGCTCGTCGCCGCCGACGAGCTGCTGGAGCGCAACGCCGAGCCGTCCGACGCGGACATCCGCGAGGCGCTGTCCGGCAACCTGTGCCGCTGCACGGGCTACGAGAAGATCCTCGACGCGGTCCGTCTCGCCGCGGCCCGCGGCGAGTCCGAGACCGTAGGACAGGGAGCCTGACCATGGGCGTCACCCACACCCCCACCAGCATCACCCAGGGCTCCAAGACCAAGGGCGGCATCAGCGAGTCCACGCTGCGCCCCGACGGCACGCTCAAGGTCACCGGCGAGTTCGCGTACGCCTCCGACCTGTGGCACGAGGACATGCTGTGGGGCTTCACGCTCCGCAGCCCGCACGCGCACGCCGAGATCAAGTCGATCGACGTCTCCGAAGCGCTCAAGCTGCCCGGTGTGTACACCGTCATGACCTATGACGACCTGCCGGCCGAGACGTACTACGGGCTGGAGATCATCGACCAGCCGGTGCTCGCCAGGGACGTCGTGCGCTTCCACGGCGAGGCGGTGGCCATCGTGGCCGCCGACCACCCGGAGACCGCGCGCCGCGCCGCCGCGAAGATCAAGGTCGAGTACGCCGAGCTGCCCGTCGTCATCGACGAGGCCACCGCGACCGCCCCCGACGCGCCGGTCCTGCACCCCGGCCGCGCCGATCACCACGCCGGTCATGTGCCGCACCCCAACATCGTGCACCGCCAGCCCATCAAGCGCGGCGACGTCGCCGCCGCCAAGGCGCTCGCGGACGTCGTCGTCACCGGCGAGTACGAGGTCGGCATGCAGGACCAGGCCTTCCTCGGCCCGGAGTCCGGCCTCGCGGTGCCCGCCGAGGACGGCGGCGTAGACCTCTACATCGCCACCCAGTGGCTGCACTCCGACCTCAAGCAGCTCGCCCCCGTCCTCGGCCTGCCCGCCGACAAGATCCGGATGACGATGTCCGGCGTCGGCGGCGCGTTCGGCGGCCGGGAGGACCTGTCGATGCAGGCTCACGCGTGCCTGCTGGCGATGCGCACCGGCAAGCCCGTCAAGATCGTCTACAACCGGTTCGAGTCCTTCTTCGGCCACGTCCACCGGCACCCCGCCAAGCTCGCCTACGAGCACGGCGCGACCAAGGACGGCAAGCTCCTCTACATGACCTGCCGGATCGTGCTGGACGGCGGCGCGTACGCCTCCGCCTCCCCGGCCGTCGTCGGCAACGCCTCCTCGCTCTCCGTGGGCCCCTACGTCGTCGAGAACGTCGACATCGAGGCCGTGGCGCTCTACTCCAACAACCCGCCCTGCGGCGCGATGCGCGGCTTCGGCGCGGTCCAGGCGTGCTTCGCCTACGAGTCGCAGATGGACAGGCTCGCGGAGAAGCTGGGCATGGACCCGGTCGAGCTGCGCCAGCTCAACGCCATGGAGCAGGGCGCCCTGCTGCCCACCGGCCAGGAGGTCGACTCGCCTGCCCCGGTCGCCGAGCTGCTGCGCCGGGTCAAGGCGATGCCGCTGCCGCCCGAGCAGCAGTGGGTGACCGGCACCGAGGCCGAGGGCGCCTCCGCCGATGTGCGCGCGCTGCCCGGCGGGCTGTCCAACACCACACACGGCGAGGACGTCGTGCGCGGCGTCGGCTACGCCGTCGGCATCAAGAACGTCGGCTTCTCCGAGGGCTTCGACGACTACTCCACGGCCCGTATCCGGCTGGAGGTCATCAACGGCGAGCCGGTCGCGATGGTGCACACCGCGATGGCCGAGGTCGGCCAGGGCGGCGTCACCGTGCACGCCCAGATCGCCCGCACCGAGCTCGGCGTCACCCAGGTGACCATCGCCCCGGCCGACACCCAGGTCGGCTCGGCCGGCTCCACCTCCGCCTCCCGGCAGACGTACGTGACCGGCGGCGCGGTGAAGAACGCCTGCGAGGCCGTCCGCGAGGAGGTACTCAAGCTGGGCCGCTCCCGGCTGGGCCATGTGCATCCCGCGTGGGCGCACGCCGAACTCCTGCTGGAGGGCGGCAAGGTCGTCACGAACGGCGGCGAGGTCATCGCCGACCTGGTGGACGTGCTGGAGGCGGACGCCATCGACCTCGAACTCGAATGGCGGCACCGACCGACCGAGGCGTTCGACCTGGAGACCGGGCAGGGCGTCGGCCACGTCCAGTACTCCTTCGCCGCGCACCGCGCGGTCGTCGAGGTCGACACCGCGCTCGGCCTGGTCAAGGTCATCGAGCTGGCCTGCGCCCAGGACGTCGGCAAGGCGCTCAACCCGCTGTCGGTGGTCGGCCAGATCCAGGGCGGCACCACGCAGGGCCTGGGCCTCGCCGTCATGGAGGAGATCGTCGTCTCCAAGGACGGGAAGGTGCGCAACCCCTCCTTCACGGACTACCTGATCCCGACCATCCTCGACACCCCGACCATCCCGGTCGATGTGCTGGAGCTGGCCGACGAGCACGCCCCCTACGGACTGCGCGGCATCGGCGAGGCGCCGACGCTGTCCTCCACCCCGGCCGTCGTCTCCGCCATCCGCGCGGCGACCGGCCTGGCCCTCAAGCGCGTACCGGTGCGGCCCGAGCACCTCACCGGCACGTAATACCCTCTGGGCGGCGCGCTCAGGAACGTCACACTTCCGCGCGCCGCCCGGAGCCCCCTCCGCTCGGGAGATCCCCCACCGCTCCACCCTTGCCCGGAACTTTTCGCGACACCCATTCGCGACGGCTTTCGCACCACCGTGCAGCCGGTCCCAGCCGGCCGTGCGCGAACACCCTCAGCACCCTCTCGGGCCGTCCCCCGGGTCGTGCAGCCCACCCAAATCTCGTAGATGTCATGCGAGTGCCCCTGTGAACCTTGGGAGTTGGCACCATGACCCAGTCGTCCGTAGAGCCGAAGACGTCGGCGGAAGACGCGGGCTCCGGCTCGCGTCCGCCCGCCGGGCGGTCTTGGCTCGACCGCTATTTCCACATTTCCGACAGAGGATCCACGATCCCGCGCGAGGTGCGCGGCGGCATCACCACCTTCATGGCGATGTGTTACATCCTGCTGCTCAACCCGCTGATCCTGGGCGGTAAAGACGTCAACGGCGACATCCTCAGCCAGCCCGGCCTGATCACCGCCACCGCGCTGGCCGCCGCCGTCACCACCCTGCTGATGGGCTTCTTCGGCAAGGTACCGCTCGCGCTGGCCGCCGGGCTGAGCGTCTCCGGGGTGCTCTCGACCCAGGTCGCCCCGTTCACGACCTGGCCGCAGGCCATGGGCATGTGCGTGATCTACGGCGCGATCATCTGCCTGCTGGTGGTCACCGGGCTCCGCGAACTGATCATGAACGCGATCCCGATCGCCCTCAAGCACGCCATCACCATGGGCATCGGCACCTTCATCGCGCTGATCGGCCTGGTCAAGGCGGGCTTCGTGCACATGGGCTCGGTCGACGCACCGGTCGCGCTCGGGATAAACGGCCAGCTCTCCGGCTGGCCCGTGCTGATCTTCGCCATCACGCTGCTGCTGATCTTCATGCTCCAGGCCCGCAACATCCCCGGCGCGATCCTCATCGGCATCGCGGTCGGCACGGTCATCGCCGTCATCGTGAACGCCGTCGGCGACCTCGACCCGAAGGTGTGGAGCGGCCGGCCGCCGGAGCTCAACGGCAGCGCGGTCTCCACCCCCGACTTCGGCCTCTTCGGGCAGGTCGAGTTCGGCGGCTGGGACAAGGTCGGCGCGATGACGGTCGGCATGATCGTCTTTACCCTCGTGCTGGCCGGCTTCTTCGACGCGATGGCCACCATCATCGGCGTCGGCACCGAGGCCAAGCTCGCCGACGAGCGCGGCCGGATGCCCGGCCTGAGCAAGGCGCTGTTCATCGACGGCGCGGGCGGCGCGATCGGCGGTATCGCCGGCGGCTCCGGCCAGACCGTCTTCATCGAATCGGCCACCGGCGTCGGCGAAGGGGCCCGTACGGGACTCTCCGCGACCGTCACCGGCCTGTTCTTCGCGGCCTGCCTGTTCTTCACCCCGCTCACCCAGATCGTGCCGAGCCAGGTCGCCTCCGCGGCGCTCGTGGTCATCGGCGCGATGATGATGCAGAACGCCAAGCACGTCGACTGGAGCGACCGCGCGGTCGCCATCCCGGTCTTCCTGACCGTCGTGATCATGCCCTTCACCTACTCCATCACCGCGGGTGTCGGAGCGGGCGTCATCGCCTACACCGCCATCAAGGCGGCACAGGGCAAGTGGCGTGAGCCGGGCGCGTTCATGTGGGCGCTGACGGCCGTCTTCGTCATCTACTTCGCCCTCAACCCCATCGAGCACATGCTGGGCGTCAAGTAGCGCAGCCCGTGCCCTCCACGCGATCCTGAGAACCTGAAGGAGAGGTGACCGCCGTGCTGGACATCGCCGAAGAACTCACCCGGTGGTGCGAGCAAGGACGCGACTTCGCCGTCGCCACAGTCGTGGCGACGAACGGAAGCGCGCCCCGGCAGCCCGGCGCGGCGCTGGCCGTCGACTCCGAAGGCACAGCGATCGGCTCCGTCTCCGGAGGCTGCGTGGAGGGCGCGGTGTACGAACTGTGCCGGCAGGCGCTCGAAACCGGCGAGACCGTGCTCGAACGCTTCGGATACAGCGACGAGGACGCCTTCGCCGTGGGTCTGACCTGCGGCGGAGTCATCGACATCCTCGTCACCCCACTCCTTACGAGCGTCTCGTCGGCGGACGGCGGCTCGGCGACCGCCGGCTCGGGGGGCGGCGCTCGGGTGAACGCCACCCGGGCGGCCGACGCCCTGGGGGAGACCCCGGCGGCCGACGCGACCGGTACCCCTGAGCCCCCCAGTACCCCTGAGCCCCCCGGGAACCCTGAGCCCCCCGGGAACCCTGAGCCCCCCGGGAACACCCGGACGCTCGTCGCCGCGCTCACCGCCGCCGCCAGAGGCGAGGCGGCGGCCGTCGCGCGGATCATCGACGGCCCGGCCGGCATGCTCGGCCGCGCCCTGCTGGTCCGCCCCGACGGTACGTACCTCGGCGGCCTCGGCGGCCACCCTGCGCTGGACCGCACGGCCGTCGGCGAGGCCCGCGCGCTGCTGGACGCCGGGCGCACCGCGACCCTGGAGATCGGCGCGGACGGCACCCTGTGCGGCCGGCCGCTGACGCTCCTCATCGAGTCGAGCGTGCCGCCGCCCCGCATGATCGTCTTCGGCGCGATCGACTTCGCGGCGGCCCTGGTCCGGGTCGGCAAATTCCTCGGCTACCACGTCACCGTCTGCGACGCCCGCCCCGTCTTCGCGACCCCCGCCCGCTTCCCGGACGCCGACGAGATCGTCGTCGACTGGCCGCACCGCTACCTCGACACCGTCGACACCGACGGCCGCACCGTGCTGTGCGTCCTCACCCACGACGCCAAGTTCGACGTGCCGCTGCTGGAACGGGCGTTGAAGCTGCCGGTCGGCTACGTCGGCGCGATGGGCTCGCGCCGCACCCACCTGCAACGCCTCGACCGGCTGCGCGAGGTCGGCGTCAGCGAACTCGAACTGGCCCGGCTGCGCTCCCCGATCGGCCTCGACCTCGGCGCCCGGACGCCCGAGGAGACGGCGCTGTCCATCGCCGCCGAAATCGTCGCCGACCGCCGCGGCGGCACCGGCGTCGCCCTCACCGGCGCGCACACCCCGATCCACCACGACGTCACGCCGCTGGCCGGACGCATCGGCTCGGTGGCCTGAGGGGTCGGCGGCAGCGTCGTCCTCGGTGGGGCCGAAGCGCCCGCCGGTTGCGGACAGAACCCGTCCGCAACGCGTCGTAGCGTGATGGGCATGACGAACCCCGTGCTCGGCCGCCGCGCACTCAACAGGGCGCTGCTCCACCGCCAACTCCTGCTGGAGCGGTCCTCCACGCTGACCGCCGCGCAAGCGATCGACCACCTCGTCGGCATGCAGTCGCAGGCCCCCGGCGCCCCGTACATCGGCCTCTGGACACGGCTGGCGGACTTCGCCTTCGACGACGTGGCGGGGCTGATGGAGAGCCGCGCGGCGGTACGGCTCACACTCATGCGCGGGACGGTGCACCTGGTCGGCGCGGCCGACGCGCTGCTGCTGCGGCCCGTCGTCCAGCCCGCGCTGGAAAAGGGCTTCCGGCACAGCCAGTTCGCCGCCGGCGTGCCGGGAGTCGACCGGGACGAACTGGTCGCGGCCGGCCGGAAGCTGCTCGCGGAACGGCCCAGGGGACCGGCGGAACTGCGGGACGAGCTGGGACCGCGCTGGCCGGCCGCCGACCCGGCGTCGCTGGTCCACGCGCTGCGCTGCTGGGCCCCGCTGGTGCAGTTGCCGCCGCGCGGCGTCTGGGGCAGGAGCGGGGGGCCGGTGTACTCCACCGTCGAGGACTGGCTCGGCCACCCACAGACCGAGCCCCCCGCACCGGAGCCGGTGCTCCTCCGCTACCTCGCGGCCTTCGGCCCGGCGAGCGTCGCCGACATGCAGAAGTGGTCCGGGCTGACCGGCCTGCGCGAAGTGGTCGCGCGGCTGGGCCCCGAGCTGCGCACCTTCCAGGACGAGCACGGCCGCGTCCTGTACGACGTCCAGGACGGCCCGCTCCCCGACCCGGACACCCCGGCGCCCGCCCGCTTCGTCGCCGAGTTCGACAACCTGCTCCTCTCCCACGCGGACCGCACCCGTGTCCTCGCCGAGGAGCACCGGACGCGGGTCATCACCGTCAACGGCCTGGTGCGCGGCACGATCCTGCTGGACGGCTTCGTCGCCGGCACGTGGACGATCGAGCGCGAACGTGGCGCGACGACGGTACGGGTCGCCCCTTTCGCCCGGCTCGCCCGTGCGGACCGCGAGGCGCTTTCCGCGGAGGGCACGGCGCTGGCGGCTGCCGCCGGGGGAGAAGGCCGGACTGAATTCAGCCTGTCCGGCGATTGAGGACACCCCGTCCACCGGCCGGTGGCTCCCGTACCGCGCCCCGGCCCCGCCGCAATGTCATACCCCCGCGCGAGGATGGAGCCATGACGGACCAGACCTCCTCCGGTGACCACCAGCCCCCTCAGATCCCCGCCTGGGAGCAATCCGTCGGGCCCGGCTGGTCAGCGCTGCTCGACGAACTTCACCACCGGCTTCTCGCCCTCGCTCCCGACTACCGGATCGAGGACTTCGGCACGCAGTTCGGCGGCCTGCGGATTCACGTCGCCGACCGGTTCGACGCCGACGGCGAGTTCGACGGCGCGTGGGCCGATGCCGCCGCCGCGCTCATCGACGCGTTGGAACTCGCCTCGGAGAAGACCTGTGAAGGCTGTGGAGCCGCCGGCCGCCCCCGGTTCCTGGGCGACCGGCAGCGCAGCTGGATCCGGACCGTTTGCGACGCGTGCAGCGCCAAGCGGCCGGCGCCGCCCGCGCTACAGGGCCCGCCGGCGCCGAGCTTCGGCAGCGCGCGGCGGGGGCCCGGCGCTTGGGCCGCGGGCGCGGGGGGCCCGGCGCCGGCGCGTGATCACGCGCCCTCCCGGCCCACGCCCTCCCGGCCGCCGCCGACCCGCCGTACGACGCGCAGCAGGTACTCCTCGCGGTTGAGCGGATCGTGGTCCGACCTCGGCCGGGCCGGGACCGTGCCGTGGACCGGCCGGTAGTGGTCGAAGGCGCACTCCAGCACGCCCTCGCCGCTGGTCAGCGACGGCAGTTGGCGCTCCAGGTCATGCACCGAAGCGGCCGGGATCTCACCCTCCACCAAGTACCACGAGCCCCGCGCCGTCGACGTCCGGGGCACGGCACGCAGCCGCGCCAGCACGGGCAGCACCGGCCCGAACAACTCCGCCGGGATGTCGAGGCGGAAGCGGTGCATCGGCTCGTAGACCCGGGTCCCGGCCCGCTCCAGCGCGCTCATCAGCACCAGGGGCGTCAGGTTGCGGAAGTCCCCGGCGGTGCTCGACATGCTCTTGTCGAAGACGGCATGGGAATGGCTCTGCCGCGCCGCGTAACCGGAACGCGTCATGGTCACCGTGCAGTCGGTGACCTGCCATCCGTGAATCCCTTGCCGCAGCGTCTCCTTGACGGTCTCCTCGACCGCTGTGAAGAACGCGAACGGCATCGACCCGAGCTCGACCGCGAGCCGGAATTCCACACCGGTGTCGATCGGGGCCGGCTCGACGCGCAGCCCGACGGTCGCGAGGAAGGGGTTGGAATCGGCGTGCAGGATCTCGGCGGCCTCGCCGCTGCCCACCGGGCGTTCCACGTGGAGGGTGGTCGTCCCCCGGAAGGTGACGTCGATGCCGAAGTCGTCCGCCAGGGTCGCCTGGATGACCTCCTTCTGCACCTCGCCGTAGAGCGAGACGGAGGTCTCCCGCCGGACCGGGTCCTGCCGCAGATTGATCAGCGGGTCCTGCTCGGCGAGCTGGGTGAGCGCGAGGTGCAGCGCGCCCCTGTCGGCGGGCTGGCAGGGGGCGACGATCGTCTCCAGCGTCGGCGGCGGAAAATGCCGGCTGTCCGAGGGCGCCGTGCGCGGCTCGCCGATCGCGTCGCCGATCCGGACGTCGCCGAGACCCCAGAGCTTGCCGATCCGCCCCGCGACGACCGCGTCACACGGCAGGTCCGAGCCGCGCTCGAAGACGCTGATCGCGGTGACCTTGCCTTCCTCGTCCCCGCGCAAGCGCAGCCGGTCCCGCACGCGCAGCGTTCCCGAGAACATCCGGACGTAGGCGATCTTCTCCCCGGCCGGGCCGCGCTCGACCTTGAAGACGCTGCCCGACACCGGGCCGTCGGCGTCGCCTTCGGCCGTGGGCAGCAGCTCGGTGACGCCGGCGATCAGCGCGTCCACGCCCGCCCCCGTGATCGCCGAGCCGACGAACACCGGATGCACCAGCGCCCGCCCGGTCTGCGCCGCGAGTTCGCCGCGCAGCCGGGAGTACGGGAGCGCCGTCTCGTCGCCGACGTACGCGGCGAGGAACGCGTCGTCGCGGTCGGCCAGCAGATCGACCAGCCCGGAGGCGAAAGGGCCGTCGGAGGCGGTGTACGGCGCGGTGTACGCACTACGGGTGCCCAGCCCGCCGGCCGAGCCCATGGAGATGCTCGCGGCGGCCAGCTTCTCGGCGATCTCCCGCAGCACGCGCTCGTACTGGGCGCCGCGACGGTCGATCTTGTTCACGAAGACGAGGGTGGGGATGCGCAGCCGCCGCAGCGTCCGCATCAGCACACGGGTCTGCGCCTGGACGCCCTCCACGGCGGAGACGACCAGCACCGCGCCGTCGAGCACGCTCAACACGCGTTCCACCTCGGCGATGAAGTCCGGGTGGCCGGGTGTGTCGATCAGGTTGACCGTGACGCCGTCGATGAGGAAGGAGGCGACGGCGGTTTTGATGGTGATGCCGCGCTGTCGCTCCAGCGCCATGGAATCGGTCCGGGTGCTGCCGGCGTCGACGCTGCCGATCTCCCCGATGACCCCGGCCGTGTGGAGCAGCCGCTCGGTCAGGCTCGTCTTGCCGGCGTCAACATGCGCCAGAATTCCCAGGTTCAGCGTTCGCACGAAGTGTCATGTCCTTGAGATAGGTGGTATTGACCTCCTGGATGGACATGAAAGCTCGGCACATAATCGTGACTCCTGGGTCGGATCGGCTGGTGCCGGACAGTTCAGCAAACGGCGGGCCCCGGAGGCAACTGGTTTGACTGCCGCTGGGCGGGCTCCCACGCGATGGACTGCCGCCCAGCGGCCGTGGTCCGGAAACGCTGCATCCGGAACACGGCCCGGCGGGCCTCACCGGCCGCTGGCAACCGTGATCGCGACGACGCTCACGACGCGCACCCCCGCAAGGCCGCCGCGAGTTTCCGGGCGACGCCCGGCTTGCAGCGCCCGAGGTCCACGAGCGGCGGCAGGTAGTCACTGGCGAGGCACACGGCATCGAGCCCCAATGACGGCAGCAGGACACCCACCCCCGTCAAGGCCGCGCTCAGTTCGTCCCGCGCCCCTTCCGCGTCCCTGATCTTCTCAATCGCCGCTCTGCGCTCCGTCGTTCCCATACCTGCCGAACCTTTCTCGCTGCTTGCACCTTCCACTGACGAGCATCGCGGCGTAGGGCTACGATTACTAGCAGTGACAGTTTTCGGAGCGCCGGAACGAAAACGGGGGGCAACAGTGCCCGCACCGAAGGACCTTGACCCGTCCACGTCCCTGGCCGCGCTGTACGGCGTGAAGCTGCGCAAGCTCCGCACGCGCGCGGGGTGGACGCAACGGGAGCTGGGCGACAAGGTCCCCATCGCGCACAGCCGCATCGCCCAGTTCGAGCTGGGCAACGAGACGCCGCCGAAGGACGTGTCCGATGCGTTGGACGCGTTGCTCGGGGCGGACAATGACCTATCCGACCTGTGGGAGCACATCAAGCGGACCCCGATCCCGGACTGGGCACGGAAGTTCGTGACGTATGAGGCCAAGGCCACCGCTATGCACAAGTACATGGCGCACAGCGTCCCCGGTCTGCTCCAGAACCGAGGCGTACGCGCGCGCCATGCTCAGTGTTGGCCAGGTCTACAGCGGCGGGGCTGCGGGGGACCTAGATGAGAAGCTGACGGCTCGCATGGAGCGCCAGACCATTCTCGGGGGCCCAACTCCGCCATGGTTGTGGGTCGTACTGGACGAGGCAGTCCTGCATCGGACGGTAGGCGGGCCGGTGATCACGCGGGACCAGATTGCTCATGTACTCACCATGGCTGCTACGCCGCGCATCACGGTGCAGGTCCTCCCGTACGACCGGGGCGAACACCCAGGCATGGGAGGCTCGGTGACGCTCCGCACGCTACCGGCTGGCGGACAGGTGGTGTACTTGGAAGGAATCAACTCCGGCACATTGGCGGAGGTGCCGGGGGAGGTCGAGCAATATGCCATCGCTTACGATCTCTTGCAGGCCAACGCACTGCCCCCGGATGTGTCTGCGGACTTCATCCGCAAGGTGATGGAGGACAGGTACCCATGCCCGCCGCGCGACCCGACCTGACCAACGCCGTCTGGCGCAAGAGCAGCCGCAGCAACCCTTCCGGTGGCGACTGCGTCGAAGTGGTCGATGGCATCCCGGGCCTCGTCCCCGTCCGTGACAGCAAGAACCCCACCGGCCCCGCGCTGCTCTTCCCGGCCACCGCATGGGCCGCCTTCGTCGACGACGTGAAGACGGCGGCCGACCGGCCCCGCGCCTGACCGGCCCCGCGCCTGACCGGCCCCGCGCCTGACCGGCCCCGCGCCTGACCGGCCCCGCGCCGGGCAGCGCGGCGCGGCCGTCGCGGAGCGGGCCCCGGCGCGAATGCCGGGGCCCGCTCGCGTATGCCCTCCCGGGCGGGTCAGTCCACGGGCCGTCAGCCGCGGGCGAGTGCCCGGAGTCGGCTGTAGGTGCCGTTGAACTGGTTGCGGTCACCGACGGCCGAGCCGTTGGACCTGTACTGCCAGATGGTGTGGAAGTCCCACTTCGCCGGCAACTGGCCGACGGAAGGGCCGTAGCGCGGGACCCACAGGGGGTTGGTGTCGTCGAATCTGCCGGAGTCGCGGGTGCACTGCTTCCACCAGTTGGCGGAGGTGTAGATGACGGCGTGCCGGCCGGTGTGCGCGCGGTAGGTCTTGAAGAAGTCCCCGATCCAGCTCACCATCGCGCTCGGGCTTTTGCCGTAGCAGGTTGCGCCGTACGGGTTGTACTCCATGTCGAGCGCGCCGGGCAGTGTCTTGCCGTCGCCCGACCAGTCGCCGCCGTGCTTCACGAAATACTTGGCCTGGGCTGCGCCGCTGGAGTTGTTCGGCAGCGCGAAGTGGTACGCGCCGCGGACCATCCCGGTTTTGTATGAGCCGTTGTACTGCCGGGTGAAGGACGGATTGGTGTAGCTGGTGCCCTCCGTGGCCTTGACGTAGGCGAACCGCACTCCGCTTCTGCGCAGCGTCGACCACTTGACGCGGCCGTTGTGGCTGGAGACGTCCACGCCTTCGACGGACGAGCCTGCCGCCCGGGGCGCCGGGGCGTCGGCGCGGTCGCCGCCCTCGTGGGCGCGGATGGTGGAGCCCATCCAGTCCTTCTCGGGATGATCGGGCCCCCTCACATCGGTGGCGTTGGCGCCGGCGGCACCGGGCGCCGCGAGGGTGGAGAGGAGAGTGATGAGGATCCCGGCCGCGGCGGGAAACGTACGGCGGGCCGGACCGGATCTGCGCAGGGACATCGCGTGCCTCCGAGGGCCTCGATGGACAATTGCCAGCGGGTATACGCCCCGGAATCTACCTATATATGGTCTTATATGGTCTGTACGACATGCTGGTCGGGCAGAATGACCGGCGGGAGCGTCCCTGCCCGTACCCCCGTCCGACGCTCGAACGTATGCGCTGGATTTCGTGATGCGCCCCGCCGACTGATTGTTGAATTTCTCCGCTTCGTGCCAGTGATACGGCCGTTCGGCCCAGTGCGGCTCATGCTGCGGCGACCACGGCGCGATACCGACAGTGGCGCGATATCGACCGTGGTTTCCGCGACCCCCCGTTGAAGCCCTTGAACCCCTGGAGCCGGTGGAACAGTGAAATGCTGTCAGGCCGGTGCGCCGGGGGTATTGAAGAAATGCGCAGCGCGGAAAGAAATTTCACACGGCCGGCAGCTTCACGCGGTCAGCGACTTCACGGTGACTTCACGCGGTCGGTGACTTCACACGGCCAGCAGGACGCTGGTGGGCGCGCCGTCGACCCGGTCCCAGGTCGTCCCCGTCGTACGCGACTTGAGGAAGTGCCGCGAAGTGAGGCTGGTCATCGTCTTGAACTCGCGGGAGAAGTGCGCCTGATCGCTGAAGCCGCAGGCGGCGGCCACGTCGGAGGGCCTGCCCTGCTGCGTCAGCATCCGCACCGCTCGCTGTAATCGCAGCACCCGTGAGGCCGCCTTGGGCGTCAGCCCGATCTGTTCGCGGAACCGGCTCTCCAACTGCCGACGCCCCCAGCCGGCGCCCGCGGCCAGTCGGCCGATGGGGGTCAGGCCGTGGGTGGAGGTCAGCATGTCCCAGGCCCACGCCACCTGCGGCGAGCAGGCCGGGCCGGCCGCGGCCCACTCCGTGAGGACGAGGTCGAGCAGCGCGAAGCGGTCCTGCCAGCCCGGGAGGTCCTGGAGAGCGCCGGTCAGCAGTTCGGCCCGGGGGCCGAGGACCTCGGACGGTTCGGTGATGGTTTCGGCCAGCTCATGCATGGAGATTCCGAACAGGGTGAAGGCCATCCACGGTTTGAGCAGGATCTCGATGCCGTACAGGTCTCCGTCGTGCTCGCCGACCCGAGCCTCCGTGTGCAGCCCGGCGAGCAGCGAGCCGAACCGCCGGGCGCCGCCGCCCTCCGGTCCGGCCGGAGAGATGCGCAGCCCTCCGGCGAACGTCAGCAGCAGCGTGACCAGCCCGTCAGGCGTCTCCAACCGTCGGCGCGGCCCGATGAGGTGCAGCCGGAACCCGCGGTACCCGTGGACTCCCGGCAGCAGCCGCGGGTGCGGTCCGGCGCAGCTGACGTCCCAGGCCCTGACCGGTACGGTCTCTTGGCGCATGGCGGCCCTCCCCCGTCGACAGCCTTGCCGCGACCTCACCCTAGCCTCGCGCTTTCATGAGCGTGCTCGTCCATGCCTTGATCAAATAAGCGGAGAGTGCCTCTGACCTGCAACGATGGGACTTGTCTAGGGTCCTGTTGGCTGCACAGAAAGAAGCACTCTCCAG
>NZ_JAYMZR010000093.1:0-27981 GCF_035828615.1 Streptomyces sp. H27-D2
GCTGCTCGGCCACTGGAAGCAACGGCGGCTGCCCGACGACCGGATGGTGTTCCCCAGCTCCCTGCGCGAGATCCGGCTGTACGGGCCGGCGCCGCACGAGGGCGCGCTGCTGCGGGCCACCGCGCGCATCACTGCGGTGCAGCCGGGATCCGTACGCGGCGAGGTCGAACTCCGCACCGGGGACGGCGCGGTATGGGCCCGCCTCGAAGGATGGACGTACCGCAGGTTCGCCGCCGACGAGAGGGTGTGGCCGATGAAATTCACTCCGGAAGTGTGCGGAATCGGCGAACCCCAGCCCGGCGGCTGGTGCCTGGCCCGCCGCCGCTGGAGCGACCCGGCCTCGCAGGAACTGGTGATGCGCCGCTACCTGGGCGCCGCCGAACGCGCGGTGTACGAACAGCGCACGCCGCGTACCCGGTCGCCGTGGCTGCTCGGGCGGATCGCGGCCAAGGACGCGCTGCGGCAGCACCTGTGGGAACACGGCGCGGGCCCCGTCTTCCCGGTGGAGGTGACCATCGGCAACGACGACCGGGGCCGCCCCAGGCCCGGGGGACCGCTGACCGCCGGACTCCAGCTCTCCATCGCCCACAAGAACCGGGTCGCGGTCGCCCTCGTCCATCCCTCGGGGCCCGTCGGCATCGACGTCGAGACCGTCACCGGCGACCCCGCCGCGCTGAACCTCATCGCGCTGAGCGCCGCCGAGCGCCGCCTCGCCGACGAGCTGGCGGAAGGCCCCCGGGACCGGGCACGGTGGCTCACCGCGATGTGGTGCGCCAAGGAGGCAGCGGCCAAGGCCGAGGGCAGCGGCCTGGGCGGCCGGCCGCAGCAGTGGTCCGCGACCGCCGCGACAGCCGCGAGCCCCGGCGGCGGACTGCTGGTCGCCTCGCCCGAGGGCCGCGTCCACCTCGTACGGACCACCACGGTCCACGACCTGTCCGGCGCGAGCGGGGCGGGCGGCGAGGACGGCGAGGACGGCGCGATTCACGTCGTCGCCTGGACAACGCCCCGCACCACCCCCGCCGTCACCCCGACCCCCAGGGAGGCCAGCCATGGCATCTGACACCATCCTCGCCGAGATCACCCGGATGCTCGTGGAGGTCGTCGGTGACGAGCTGCTCCTCGAAGGCGAGATCGGCATGACGACCTCGTTCAGCGACGACCTGGTGCTGGAGAGCATCGAATTCGTCGCACTCGCCGAGCTGTTGCAGCGGCGCTACGGCACGGCCGTCGACCTCATGGGCTTCCTGGCAGGCAAGGACATGGAGGAGATCCTGTCCATGTCGGTGGGCGATCTCGTCGACCACATCGCCGCGCGCCCGGCGTCCCCGTGCCCTCCCTCCCCGTCCGCCGTCTCCTCGGTCGCCTGAGCCGCGCCGTGGCCGAGATCCCCGCCAACTCCCTGCGCTTTCACGTCCAACGGCTGCCCGGCCACGGCGCGGGCCCCGCCGTCGTCTTCCTCCACGGTCTCGTGGTCGACAACCTCTCCAGCTTCTACTGCACCCTCGCGGTCCCCGTCGCGCGAGCCGGCCACGAGGCCGTCCTGTACGACCTGCGCGGCCACGGCCGCACCGAGCGGCCCCGCACCGGCTACGACCCGGGCACCGCCGTACGCGATCTGGCCGCCCTGCTCGCCGCCCTCCGGCTCGACGGGCATCCGGTGCACCTCATCGGGAACAGCTACGGCGGGACCCTCGCCCTGCACGCGGCGCTGGCCCGGCCGGACCTCGTCGCCGGACTCGTCCTGATCGAGCCCCCGCTCGGCGGCGACTGGGTCGCGAACATGATCGACACCCTCTCGGTGGCCGCGCTCGGCCTGGAGGACGGCACGCTGCACAGCGAACTCACCACGCTCCGCAGACGCAAGGCCGCCCGGCTGGCCGCCACCGCCGACGCGCTGCTCAACCGCACCTCCCTGATCGACGACATCGCGGCGAGCCGGCCTTTCACACCCGAGGACTACGGCCGGCTGGAGACGCCGGTGCTGGCCGTCTTCGGCGAGCACTCCGAACTGCTCCCCGGCGCACGGGAACTGGCCCGGCACGCACCCCACGCCACGGTGCGGATTCTCCCCGGACTGGGCCACGACGTCCTGCAAGGAGGCACCGAGGCGCTGCGCCACGCGGTGCTCGAACGGCTCGGGGCGGTGGCGGCCGTATGAGGATTCTCTTCGTCGTCCCACCGTTCGCCGGACACGTCAACCCCACGATCGCCGTCGCCGCCGAACTGAACTCACGCGGCCACGAGACCGCCTGGACCGGTCCCGCCGAGGCGCTGGACGGCCTCCTGCCCACAGGGGCCAGGGTCTTCCCGTCCGGCGGCTCCGGACAGTACGGCGCCCTGCACGAGCACTGGCGCGATCTGCGGGGAGTGGCGGCGCTGCGCTTCCTGTGGGACGAGGCGCTCATCCCGCTCGCCCACGCGATGCTGCCCGGCGTACGGGCGGCGGCCGACGCCTACGCCCCGGACCTGCTCGTCGTCGACCAACAGGCCTTCGCCGGGGCGCTGGCCGCCCGCAGCGACGGCCTGCCCTGGGCGACGTCGGCGACCACCTCCGCCGAGTTCACCCAGCCCTTCGCGGGTTTCCCCAAGGTGGGGGAGTGGGTGGACGGCCGGATCGCCGGGCTGCTCGCCGAGCACGGCGCACCCGGCGGCTGGGATCCGCGCTTCTCCGATCGTCTCGTCCTCGTCTTCTCCACCCCCGCCCTCGTAGGCGCGCCGGAGGGCGAGCCGCATCCGCCGCACTACGCCTTCGTCGGACCCGCCCTCGGGGCCCGGCCGCCCGCGTGCGACTTCCCCTGGCAGCGGCTCGACCCCGTACGCGGCCGGGTACTCGTCTCGCTGGGCACCCTCAACCGCGAGGCGGGCAGCCGCTTCTACCGCGCCGTCCTGGCGGCGGCGGAGCAGCTGGCCGACCGGGTGCAACTCATCGTGGCCGCCCCCGCGTCGCTGGTCGGCGAGGTCCCCGGCCACGTACTGCGCCAGGACTTCGTCCCACAGCTCCAACTGCTGCCCCAACTGGACTCCGTGGTGTGCCACGGCGGCCACAACACCGTCTGCGAGGCTCTGGCGCACGCGGTGCCCCTGGTCGTCGCACCGATCCGCGACGACCAGCCGATCGTCGCCCGGCAGGTCGCCGCCGCCGGGGCCGGGGTCCGGGTGCGGTTCGGCCGCCCCCGCCCGGACGAGCTGCGCGACGCGCTCACCGCCGTCCTCGACGACCCCTCCTACGGCCGGGCGGCCCGCCGCATCCAGACGTCCTTCACCGCGGCCGGCGGAGCCGCCGCCGCGGCCGACCGCTTGGAGAAGCTGATATGACCCGCCCTCAGCGCCGCACGCGCCGTCATCGCGGCATCCCCTGGACCGCCGCCCTCGCGCTCGCCGCGCTGGGGGCCGGGACCGTACGCGCCCGGAACCGGCTGCACGGCCTTCCCGTGCTGTCCGCGCCCGCCCCCGCGCCCGGCCCCGGCGGGGAGACGCGCATCCTTCCGCACGGCTGGTGCCTGATCACCGCCCGGGGTGTCGATGCCGACGACGACACCCTGCGCGCCGCCGTCGCCCACGCACAGCGCGAACGGCTCCAGGTGCTCGACCTGCTCCCCGTCGGCCTGGCCGCCGAACGCGCCCTCGGCCTGCTCCGCCTCCTCGACCCGGCCACCTACCGCGAGGACCGGGCGGCCCAGGGGTACGGCGCGGGCTGCGCGGTCCTCGTCGCCGCCGAGGTCCGCGAGCGCGCCGGACTCGACGACCCGCAGGACCGCCCGCACCCCCAGGAGTTGTTCCGGCTCATCCGCCGGCTGAAGGAGTACGCCCCCGACGCGACCGGCGTGGCGGTCGCCCCCGGTCTGACCAGCGCACCGCCCGGACCCGACGACCTGACCGACCGCGCCGAAGAACTGCGCGCCCAGGGCCTGCCCGCCGGCCTGCTGTCCGCCGCCCAGCTCGGCGGGCTCGCGCTGCTCGGCGCGGCGGCCGTCAGGAACCGCCGGTGGGGAGCGGCGGCCGCCGCCCTGTACTGGCTCCAGCCCTACCTCGTCCTCGGCCCCGGCAGCCCGCTGCGCCCCGCTGACCTGGCCCGCGCCACCGCCACCCGCCCGCTGCGCTCCCTGCGCGCCGCCCGCGGCGGTTTCAACGGCAGCCGCGAAGCGGCGGCGCGGCGGTCCGGGGAGCTGCGGACCGCGTACGCCGCTGAACTCGCGGACGGCACCGACCGGTTCTTCGAAGCCCGGCGGCCCGACTGCCCCTGGTGCGGATCAGCGGAACTGACCGTCCGGGTCCGCGTTCCCGACCTGCTCCAGGGCAAGCCCGGCCGCTTCACCCTCGAACAGTGCGGACCGTGCGGGCACACCTTCCAGAACCCCCGACTGTCCCTCGACGGACTCGACTTCTACTACCGGGACTTCTACGACGGCCTCGGCGGCGACGGCACCGGCGAGATATTCGGCCGCTTCTCCCGCTCCTACCGCGACCGCGCCCGGATGCTGAAACCCTTCGCGACGCCCACCGCCTGGCTCGACGTCGGCACCGGACACGGTCACTTCTGCAACAGCGCACGGACCATCTGGCCCGAGACCCGCTTCGACGGCCTCGACATGGGCGAGGCCATCCACGAGGCCGAGCGCCGGGGCTGGGTCCAGACCGGCTACCGGGGCCAGTTCCCCGACCTCGCCGACGCTCTCACCGGCCACTACGACGCGATCAGCATGTACCACTACCTGGAGCACACCCGGGACCCCTTCGCCGAGCTCGACGCCGCCGCCAAGGCACTCACCCCGGGCGGCCATCTGCTCATCGAACTCCCCGACCCCGAATCCCGGCTGGCGCGCCTGATCGGCCCGCACTGGCTGCCGTGGTTCCAGCCCCAGCACCAGCACCTCATTCCGTCCGGCAACCTCCGGCAGGCCCTGGACGCGCGCGGTTTCACCGTGCTCGCGCAGCAGAACGGAGCCGCCCACCAGGGCAATGACTTCGTCGGCGCCGTCGCGCTCACCGCCAACCGGCTCGCCCCCGACCCGCACGCGCCCTGGTCCCCGGCGGAACTCACTCCGGCCCGGCGCGCGGCCGGCCACGCCGTACGGGCCGTAGCGCTGCCGTGCTACGCCGCAGCCGCGGCCCTGGACGTCCTACGGACGGCGGCGGCCCGCGGCAACGACGGCGGCAACGCCTACCGGCTGATCGCCCGCAAAGAGCGGGGGTGAGACCGTGCCGGACCTCGCCCGCCGCCCGGCCGTCGCGCCCCTGGTCCGGCTGGCCGCGTACGCCCTCGAATCGGACCACGGCCGCAGGCCGGCCACGGTGTGGAGCGCGCCCTACACCTTCCACCTCGGTTCGCCGCGTCTGGTCGCCGCCGTCCACTGGTCCGTGGTGGTGGCCGCCGCCCCGCGCGACGACGGCACGGCGCGGCTCAGCTCGGCCGCGGATCCCGCCCAGGGCTGCGAACTCCCGCTGACCGGACGCTACCCGCCGCCGCCCGGCTGGGCCGTGCGCGTGCACACCCTGCTGCGGGCCATGGCCCACGCGGGATACGGGCGCGGCGGCCTCGACCTGCACGTCCAGGCCGCGCTGCCCGCGGCGGCGGGGCTGGCTGGCGAAGAATCCCTGGCATGCGCGGTGGCGCTCGCCGTCGCCGATCTGCACGCCGCGAGCGGCGCCCCCCGGCCGTCCCACGCCCGGCTGGCGGCCCTGGTCCGGGCCGGGGCCCGCGGCGGCGGCGACGCGCTGCGCAGGGGGGTGCTGTCCGCCAGACCGGGCACGGCGCTGCGACTGACGGAACGTACCCAGACGTACGTGTCCTTCGACCCGGCCGAGTCCGGGGACCGCCTGGTGCTGCTGGCCACCCGGGGCGAGCGCCGCGCCGCCCACGCCGGACATGCGGTGGACCGCGCGCTGCGCGCGGGCGCCCGGCGCGCCTGGTGGCCCGCCGTCGTGCCCGGCCGCAGCGCCGTACTGCTGATGCCGCACGACCGGCTGCCGGCCGTCCGGACCGCCGTGACCGAGGACTTCCGGGCCCGGGGCCGAGCGGCGCCCCGCTTCGTGAACCTCACCGTGGCGGGCGCGGCCCGCCGCGAGGGATAGCGCCGCGAGGAATAGCCAAGCCCAGGAGCCAAACCGAAGGGCCAAACCGAAGGGCCAAGAACCAAGGGCCAAGAACCAAGAGGAGGAACCACCTCATGCCACGCAGAGCCGAACACAACTCCACCCGCAGGCCACGCAAACCCCACCGCGGCAGGACATGGCGGACACCGGCCGCCGCACTGCTCAGCGCGCTCAGCCTGATCACCGCCCTGACCGCCACAGCCTCCTTCGGCGCGGACTCCCCGGCCGGCGCGGCCCGCGCCACCGCGGCACTGCCCGCCTACGACCACGTGGTCGTCGTCGTCTTCGAGAACAAGCAGTACGGCGAGATCATCGGCAGCACCAACGCCCCCTACATCAACCAGCTCGCGGCCGGCGGCGCCAGCCTCACCGCGATGAAGGCACTGACCCACCCCAGCCAGCCGAACTACTTCAACCTCTTCTCCGGCGGCACCCAGGGCATCACCGGCGACGGCTGCTACACCCCGCAGTCGATGACCGCGCCCAACCTCGGCCAGGAACTCATCGCCGCGGGCAAGACCTTCGCGACGTACAACGAGGACCTGCCGAGCGAGGGCTCCACCGCGTGCACCAACGGGCAGTACGCGCAGAAGCACAATCCCTGGTTCGCCTTCAAGAACGTGCCCCTCAACACCGGCAAGACCTGGGCGCAGTTCCCGTCGGCGGACTTCACCCGACTGCCGTCGCTGTCGTTCGTCGTCCCGAACCAGTGCAATGACATGCACTCGTGCGCCGTCAACACCGGCGACACCTGGCTGAAGAACAACCTCGACGCGTACGCCCAGTGGGCCAAGACCCACAACAGCCTGCTGGTCGTCACCTGGGACGAGGACAACTTCCTCGGCTCCAACCAGATCGCCACCGTCTTCTCCGGCGCGAACGTCAAGCAGGGCAAGGTCACCGGCGCCTACAACACCTACAGCCTGCTGCGGACCTTCGAGGACCTCTACGGAACCGCCCACGCGGGCAACGCCGCGACCGCGACGCCCATCACCGATGCCTTCTCCACCGGCGGCGGGGAGCCGCCGGACGGTGTGCTGAGTGTGGCGAACCCGGGCCCGCAGAGCTGCAAGTTCAACCAGACCTGCGCGGTCCAGATCACCGCTGCCGGCGGTACGCCGCCACGGAAGTACAGCGCCGCCGGACTCCCCTTCGGCCTGGCCATCGACGCGACCACCGGACGCATCACCGGCAAGACCTGGCAGACCGGCACCTTCCAGATCACCGCCACCGCCACCGACAGCGCCCAAGCGAGCGCGAGCACCACCTTCCCCCTGACCGTCAACTGGTTCTGACCACCAGGCGGTGAGGACCGGCAAGACCCGGAAGGAACCGGAAAGACCCGGCACGCCCGGCAGACCGGGAAGAACGGAAGGAGACATCCGTGTACCTGTCAGCCAGCCGCACCGCCGACGCGTCGGCGAGCGTGCGCCGGAGCACCCGGCTCCGCGGGCACGTCGCCGGGAACGTCGTCGCCCTCGGCTCGGTCAGCCTGGTCACGGATGTCTCCGCGGAGATGGTCACCGCCGTCCTGCCGCTCTACCTCGTCGTCGGCCTCGGCATGTCCCCGCTCGCCTTCGGCGCCCTCGACGGCCTCTACCAGGGCGCCACCGCCCTGTTCCGGCTGGCCGGCGCCCATGTCGCCGACCGTACGCAGCGCCGCAAACTCGTCGCGGGCAGCGGCTACGCCCTGTCCGCCGTCACCAAACTCGCCCTGCTGGCCGCCGCGGCCCCGTGGGCGGTCGGCGCGGTCCTCGCCGCCGACCGCGCCGGCAAGGGCCTGCGCACCCCGCCGCGCGACGCGCTCATCTCGCTGTCCAGCCCGCCAGAGGAACAGGGCAGAGCGTTCGGCGTGCACCGCGCGATGGACACCGCCGGCGCGCTGCTCGGCCCGCTCGCGGCCTTCGGGGTGCTGTGGGCCGCCCATGACGCCTATGACGCGGTGTTCGTGGTCAGCTGCTGCACCGCCGCGCTCGGCGTGCTGCTGCTCGTGCTCTTCGTCCAGGAGTCCCGCACGCCGATGTCCCGCCCGGGAATCGGCCCAGGAACCGGCCCGGGAACCGCTCCAGGAACCGGCCGAGGACCGGGCGCCGCGGAAGCCCTGCGCACCCTGGCCCGCACCGCGGGCCTGCCCCGACTGTGCCTGGCCGCCGCGCTGCTGGGCCTGGTCACCGTCAGCGACTCCTTCCTCTACCTCCTGCTGCAACGCCGTCTCGATCTGCCCGTCGGCTACTTCCCGTTGCTGCCGGTGGGCACCGCGGCCGGGTTCCTGCTGCTCGCGGTCCCCCTCGGCCGGCTGGCCGACCGGGTGGGCCGCCGGGCGGTCTTCCTCGCGGGACACCTCGCGCTGCTCGCCGCGTATCTGCTGCTGCTCCTGCCCCAGGGTGGCAGCGTGGTTCCGGCCGTAGGTCTGCTGCTGCTCCTCGGCGCGTTCTACGCAGCCACCGACGGCGTGCTGATGGCCGCGGCCGGTCCGCTGCTGCCCGGGCGGCTGCGGGCGAGCGGCCTGGCGCTGGTGCAGACCGCGCAGGCCGCCGCCCGGTTCGCGGGCTCGCTGCTCTTCGGCGCGGGGTGGATGTATCTGGGGCCCGACGGCGCGATGGCGTCGGCCTGCGCGGGACTGACCGTCGCCGTGGTCGCGGTGACCGTAATGAACAGGAGTGCTCTCCATGGCAGTTGAGACCGGACGGACCTCTGGCGCCGGGGTCCGGCTGCTCATCCTCGTCCTCGTCGCGGCCCTCCTGGGCACGGCCGCCGTGCTGTACACCACGCGGGCCGCCGACCGCGCCACCGAACGGGACCGGGCCAGGCCCGGCGCGCCGGCGACCCGTGCGGGCGCGGTGTCCCTACGGGAACCGGGCCGGCTGCTCTTCCGCAACCTGGCCTGGGGCCCGGCCCGCGACCGGATCGCCTCGGTCCCGCTGGCCGCCGCCTCAGGACCGCGCACCACCGGGCCGCGCGACTGCCTGCGCTTCCACGCCGCCGCCGGCACCGGTATCTGCCTGCGGTCCAAGGGCGGCGTGGTGCCCCGCTACGAGGCGGTGCTACTCGACGCCCGGCTCACGCCCGTGCGCCACTTCGCGGTGCCCGGCGTACCCACCAGGGCCCGGGTCTCGCCCAGCGGACGGCTCGTCGCCTGGACGGTCTTCGTGAGCGGCGATTCGTACGCGGGCGGCACCTTCTCCACCCGCACCGCGGTCTACGACACCAGAACCGGCACGCTCCACCCCAGCCTCGAAGCCTTCACCGTCTTCAAGGACGGCCGCCGCCACCGCGCCGCCGACCACAACTTCTGGGGCGTCACCTTCGCGGCCGACGACAACACGTTCTACGCGACCCTCGCTACCGGCGGGCGCACGTACCTGGTCGAAGGCGACCTGGCCCGTCGCACCCTGCGCACCGTCCATGAGAACGCCGAATGCCCTTCGCTCTCCCCGGACGGCACCCGCGTCGCCTTCAAGAAGCGCGTCTTAGGCCGGCCGGCCGACGCTCCCTGGCGGCTGACCGTCCTGGACCTGCGCACCGGCGCCGAGACCGCGCTCGCCGAGCGGACCAGCGTCGACGACCAGGCTTTGTGGCTGGACGGGAGGACACTCCTCTACGCGCTGCCCGGCGACTTCGGCGCGGATCTCTGGTCGGTGCCCGTGGACGGGGGCGGCAGCCCGCGGAGGGTTGTGGTGTCGGGGACGTCGCCGGCGGTGGTCGGCTGAGGGGAGCCGCCGGCCGGTGAGAGCGGGTCATGACGACGACTGCCCGCCGGCAAAGCTGACGGGCAGTCGCGTGGATGCCGCGTTCGCCGACCGGCGGAGAACGTTCTCCCGGCCGGGGCGCGAACGATCAGTAGGCCAGACCCTGCTTGGGGTTCGCACCGTGGGCGTTGTCCTGGGGCTCGCCCTCGCTGGCCATGAACACCAACAGGACGATGGCGCCGGCGAACGGGATCAGCCCGATGAGCAGCCACCAGCCCGAACGGTTGGTGTCGTGCAGTCGGCGTATGGCGACGGCGAGGTTGGGGATGAACACCGCGAGGCTGTACAGCGCCGCTATGAACGGGCTGGTGCCCAGGAGGGCGTCGGCGATCGACAGCACGACGCTGACGCCGAAGGACACCAGGACGAACATCCAGTATTCCGTGCGGCGCGCCCGGCCGCTGAATTCCGCGTACTTCTTCAGGACGTCTACGTACCAGTTCACTGTTCCCCCAGGGACCGCTATGGCCCGCACAAATGAGCGAGCCGAGGGCCGAACCTGTGCGCCTTGAAGTGAACGGGTCAATCTGTGACCTACTGAGACGTACCAGGACGGCCGGCGCGACACGGGACGCCCCGCGTGTTCGGACCGGGAACACCTCGCGGGTCGTGCAACGCGGTCGCGAAGCGACCTGCCCCCGTCGCGGCCGTATCCATCCGCTGTGGCACCAGCGAGGGCGCAGGCTGACTGATTACGGCTCCGTCGCGGCCCGCCTCGTGGTCGGAAGTGTTCGCCCAGGCTCGTCCGACGAGGGTGCCCAGTCCGCTGAAGGAGACGCCGGGACACGCGGCTTCGCCGACCGCCGGCCGCGGCTCGACGACTTCCTCGCACACCTGCCCGACGCCCCCAACCTGCCTGCCACACCGCTGAGATGTGAGTCGAGTCGGGTGGTGGAAGCGCGGCTCCGACGCCCTATCGTGGAGGCCATGTCCGTCCCTGAGCTGATCCGCATCGTCTCCCGTTCCAGCCCGATGGCGCTCGCCCAAGTGGAGCGCGTGCGCGCCGAACTGGCCGCGCTGCACCCCGGCATCACGACGGAGGTCGTGCCCGTCACCACCTCCGGCGACCGCTGGATGGGCGACCTCGCCGAGCTCGGCGGCAAAGGCGCGTTCACCAAGGAGGTCGACGCCGCCCTGCTCGCCGGCGACGCCGACCTCGCGGTGCACTGCGTCAAGGACGTCCCCGCCGACCGGCCGCTGCCCGCCGGGACGACGTTCGCCGCCTTCCTCAAGCGCGACGACATCCGCGACGCCCTCGTCCACCCGGCCGGGCTCACCCTCGAACAGCTCCCGGCCGGCGCCTGCATCGGCACCTCCTCCGTACGCCGCACCGCCCAACTCGCCTCCGCCCACCCACGCCTCGCGTGCGTGCCGATGCGCGGCAACGCCAACCGCCGCCTGGAGAAGCTCGCCGCGGGCGACGCCGACGCGCTGCTCCTGGCCGTCTCCGGCCTGGAGCGCATCGGCCGCGCCGACGTCATCACCGAGATTCTGTCGGCGGACACCATGTGCCCGCCCATCGGCGCCGGAATCCTCGCCCTGCAGTGCCGCGAGGACGACACCGACGTCATCGACGCGGTCTCCGGTCTCGGCGACCGCGACACCTTCAAGGAGGCCACCGCCGAGCGGATGTTCCTGCACGTCCTGCAAGGGCACTGCAACAGTCCGATCGCCGGTTACGCCCAGGCCGAACCCAGCGGCGGCCTGTCGCTGCGCGCCCGGGTCTTCACCCCGGACGGCAAGAGGGTCCTCAACGCCCACGAGTGGGCCGGCCCTCTCGACCCGGCGACCCTCGGCACGTCCGTCGCCGTCGCCCTGCTCCGCCAGGGCGCACGTGAGCTCATCGACTCGATCGAGCACTGACCGGACGGTGGGGTGCGCTGCGCGTCCTCGACTCGGCGCGGTCACGCCAGGGCATGGTCACGCCGGGGCGCGGTCTCGGTCTTTTCGGCGTTCCCGTGGACGGTCGTTCGGGGCGCCCCGAACAGCTGGACGACCGCGGCGAGTGGGACGGCGCTCCGACGCGGGTCCGGCCCGCCCGATGGCCTCACGCCGCGCCGCACGGGCGACTCGACCCCGCCCCGAACCGGCCACCCGACCGCGCCGACCGCGCCGACCGAGCGTTCGCCCGCGTTGACTAGGGTTTGGTGGAAATCCACCCAGTCCACGGAGGGCCGATGGCCGCGAAAGACGACGGGGCACAGGCGCTTCTGAGACTGCGGAAAGTCAGCCGCAGCTACGGCGACCGCCAGGCGCTGCACCCGATCGACCTCAACCTGACAGCGGGCACCTGCACCGCCCTGTTCGGGCACAACGGATCCGGCAAATCCACCCTGCTGCGCATCGCGAGCGGCCGGGACGCGCCGACCAGCGGCAGCGCGCTCTTCGCGGGCCGCACCGTCGCCGAGGACGACCCGGTCGTACGGGCCAGGGTCGCGGTGGTCGGCGACACCGTCGCCTGCTACCCGGACCTCACTGTCCGCGAGCATCTGGAGCTGGTCACCGTGGCGCACGCGGTGGACGGCGCGTCGGCCTGGATCGACGAGGTGCTCGCCGACCGGCGGCTGTCCGACCACGCGAACGCACTCCCCGGCTCGCTGTCCTCCGGCCAGATGCAGTCGCTGCTGCTGGCCGCCGCGCTCGTACGCCCCCGTGACCTGCTCGTCCTCGACGAGCCGGAACAGCGGCTCGACCCGGACGCCCGCAAGCGCCTCGCGGAGCTGCTGATCGGCGAGAAGAAGGACGGCGTGGCCGTGCTGCTCGCCACGCACCAAGCGGAGCTGGCCGAGGCGGTCGCGGACCGGATGATCGCGCTGGAGGACGGCCGGGTGATCGAACGGGGCACCCCGGCGGCGGTGCTGAAGAAGCTCGGGGTGCGCTCATGAGCGTGCGCGGCAAGGCGGCGGACGCCCGCTCGGCGGACGGACCGGCCGTGCACGACGACGCCCGCCCGGACCCGCTCGATGACGAGCCGGGCGGCAGCACGGACGGTACGGACGCCGTGGACGCCGAGGACGAGGGCGTCTGGGCCGAGGGCGTCTGGGCCGAGGAGGACGACGACCGTACCGACGAGACGCTGACCTGGCTGCGGGCCAAGCGCCGTGCGCACCTGCGCCAACGCCGCCGGGACCTGGCCGTTCTGGTCTACTGCGTGATCCTCGTCGTCCTCGGATACGGCAGCGGCTACGTCGTCCGCTTCCTCCGCGAGCTCAAGATCGGCGCCGATTACAGCGGGCTCGGCGCGGACATCCAGCACACCGTGCCGGCCGTCTTCGTCACCGTGACTCTCGGGCTCGCCGTCTTCGCGGCGCGCGACGCCCTGTGGCGCGGACCGGTCGTGGTCGACGGGCCGTCCGTCGGCTGGCTGCTCGCCCAGCCCGTACGCCGCGCCGCGGTGCTGCGGCCGAGGTTCCAGCTGTCCGCGGTGCTGGCGCTGGTCCCCGGGCTGCTCGCAGCCCTCGCGGCGGCCGTCGTGCTGCGGGTCATCAGCCTGGCGTCGTTCGGCGGCGCACTGATCGCCGTACTGCCTGCGGCGCTCTGCCTGCCGCTGCTCGCGGTCGGGCTCGGCATGGCGGTGGAACGCAGGCCACAGCTGTCCCGCCGGGTCAGGCGGTTGACGGCGCCCGCCGCTCTGCTGCTGGCGCTGGCGGCGGGCCAGGTGGCGCTCGCCGGAACCGGGCACCGGTCGGCCCCGCTGGAGTGGATCGAGCTGTGGTCCGGCCCGTGGGGCTGGGCGGCGCAGCCGGTGGTGACGGCGACCGGTGGATCGGCGCCTGGCTGGCCCGCCGCCGTCGTGCTGCTCGTGGCCGCGGCCGCGGCGGCCGTCCTGTGCGGCTACCGCGACGCCGCGCACGTACCGACCGCCCAACTGCGTGGCCGCGCTGCGACGGCCTCGGCGGTCTCCTCCGGCGTGTGGTCCCTGGAATTGCGGGCCGCCAAGCTGGCCGTCATGGAGGCGGGCGGTGACGAGCCGAAGCGCCAGCTCCGGCTGCCGCCGCCGCGCAGCAAGTACCTGGTGGTGGTCTGGCGCGACCTGCTGGCGCTGCTACGGGCCCCAGGACGCCTGGGGCGGGCGCTGGCGTGGGCGGCCTGCGCCGCGGCCACGGCGGGTCTCGGCGCGGGCCTCGGCGGCGAGAAGCTGGTGATCGGCCTCGTCGTGGGGCTGCTGTTCGGCTACTTCGCGGTCGGCGCGCTCGCCGAACCGGCCCGTCTGGAGACGGACGACGTCCGCCGCGCGGCCTGGTCGCCCTTCCGCTTCCGGACGCTGATGCTGATGCACGCGATCGTGCCGACGCTGCTGGGCATGCTGCTGGGGTTGCTCGTAGCCGTGCCGTACGCGCTGGCGGGCTCGCCGTGGCCGCTGCTGCTGATGCCGCTGTGCGCGGTGCCGTTCGCGGCGGCGGCGGTGTTCGGCGCGTGCCGCGGGCCGGCCCGCACCAGCCTGATGTTCATCGGCGGCGGCTCGCCGGTGGGCGGCCCCGGGCCGTTCCTGTTCATCGCGTGGTACGCGGCAGGGCCGCTCGTGGCGGTCGGCGGCCTCACATTCATCCTGAACGCCGCGCTCGCGCACGGGACGGATGCGCGGGCCGCGGGGAATGTGATCTGGGTGGCGGCGCTGCTGGCGGCCGGGCTGTTGTTCTTCGCCTCACGCTCGGCGGACCGGCTGGTCCGTCACTAGGGGTGTGCGCGGCCCTCCCGGTCGGCCGCGCACACAAGGTGGCCTGGGCGGGCGTCAATGCGCCGATCCAGGACGGGTTGCCGGGGTGCACCCGATCGCCCCGTAGCTCCGCGCCGACTTGTGTCTAGACCATTGACATGTCTATATCACATATTCATTCTGTGAGAGCGCTCTCACAGTGCTGAAGGCGGTGCCCCAAGCCGCCCGGCCCGCCACCCACCACCTGGTTCAGCACCCCGCTTCGCCCCCGCAGAGATCCACCTGACGAGGAGGAAGAGCATGCTTGCCCTGCGCAAGTTCCTGGCGCCATTGGTCGCCACGTTGGTCTTCGCCGCGGGCTTCACGGCGTTGGGGACCACATCCCCCGCCGAGGCCGCGGTTCCCGCCACGATCCCGCTCACTTTCACGAACAACTCCGGGCGCGGCGATCAGATCTACATCTACAACCTCGGAACGCAGCTCACGACCGGCCGACAGGGCTGGGCCGATGCGAACGGCACCTTCCACGCCTGGCCCGCCGGCGGCAATCCGCCGATACCGGCCCCCGACGCGTCGATCGCCGGACCGGCCAACGGGCAGTCCATGACGATCCGCCTGCCGAAGTTCTCCGGGAGGGTCTACTTCTCCTACGGGCAGAAGCTCGTCTTCAAACTGACCACGGGCGGCCTCGTGCAGCCCGCCGTGCAGAACCCGACCGACCCGAACAGGAACATTCTGTTCAACTGGTCCGAGTACACGCTCAATGACGCCGGACTGTGGATCAACAGCACCCAGGTCGATATGTTCTCGGCCCCGTACGCCGTCGGCGTCAAGAGCCCCAACGGCAGCACCAAGACCACCGGCCGCCTGAAGCCGGGCGGCTACAACGGCGTCTTCAACTCCCTCAGGGGCCAGCCGGGCGGCTGGGCCAACCTGATCCAGACCCGCCCCGACGGCACCGTCCTGCGCGCCCTCGCGCCGGGCCACGGCATTGAGTCCGGCGGCCTGCCGGCCGGTGTCATGAACGACTACATCAACCGGGTGTGGGCCAGGTACAGCACCTCGACCCTGACGGTGACACCGTTCGCGAACCAGCCGAACACCAAGTACTTCGGCAGGGTTTCGGGCAACGTCATGAACTTCACCAACTCCTCCGGCGCGGTCGTCACCACGTTCCAGAAGCCCGACTCGGACAGCGTCTTCGGCTGTTACAAGCAGTTGGACGCGCCGAACGACCTGGTGCGCGGCCCGATCTCCCGCACGCTGTGCGCGGGGTTCAACCGCTCCACGCTCCTGACCAACCCCAACCAGCCCGACACCAGCTCAGCGAACTTCTACCGGAACGCGGTGACCAACCACTACGCCCGCTTGATCCACGCGCAAATGGTCGACGGCAAGGCGTACGGCTTCGCCTTCGACGACGTCGGGGCCCACGAGTCGCTGGTGCACGACGGTGACCCGCAGCAGGCGTACATCACGCTCGACCCCTTCAACTGAACCTCCGGCGCGGACCGTGGTGGTGCAGACCGACCGGTATCGGCGCTCTGCCCCACCACGGGCTTCCGCTCCGCTCCCGACCCCGGTCATCGACGACTCCTCGTCTACGCTCTGCTCAACGCGCATCTGTTCAACGCGCACCGGAACAGGGGGAGGGATCGATGACTCAGGATGAGGACGGCGATCGCGCCGGTGTGGTCGTCTACTGGCGGCCAGGCTGCCCGTACTGCATGAAGATGCGCCTGCGTCTGCGCTTCACGCGGCTGCGGTACACCGAGGTGAACATCTGGAAGGACCACGAGGCGGCGGCGTTCGTCCGCACGGTCGCGGACGGGAACGAGACCGTGCCGACGGTGACTGTGGCCGGGAAGGCGATGGTGAACCCGTCGAAGCGTCAGGTGCTGGAAGCGGTCGCGATGTACGCCCCGCACCTGCTGCCCAAGGCCGGAGGGCAGGCCGGCGGCCGTAGCTGACAACGCCGTAGCCGACAACGGGGACCGGCGGCAGAGGAGGCCGCGGCAGCGCGCCGCGGACGGCCAACCCGGGACCGGCTGCCGGCCGGCCGCTCACCGCCCCCGGCTGTCCCAAGCGCGGCGCTCGGCGTCCCGAGGGGCGTGGACGACCACCGGGGCACCGGGGCCGAAGGTCATCACCGGACGGGACGCGTCCCAGACGGGCCAGCCCGGATCGCCGGTCGTGGCGAAGCGCACCCACGCGCCGTGCATCGCGTCGGCGAGCGCCTGCGGCGCGTCCGGGCCGGTGAGCGCCGCCGTGGCCGGGCTCCGCAGGGTGTCGAAGACGAAGCCGACCTCCAGGCCATGGCAGGCGCCGAGCCGCTGGACCGGCGAAGGCCAGCCGAACTCGTACAGGTGGGTGAGGGCGGGAGCCGCCAGACGGGCGTCGGCGAGCCGGTTGAGCGGGACGCGCAGCAGCAGGTCGGTGGCGAGCGCGCCGTGGACCTCTCCCGGGGACGCGTCCGGCCGGTTGGCCCGGTACACCGCGGCGGTCCGGCGGCGGACCCCGAACCTCGCCATGGCCAGCCGCTGCGCCATGGGCCCTATCCGGTCCAGCGTCCCGCTGGGCACGAACCACAGCCGGTACTCCTCAGTGGTGGTGCCCATCAGCAGATCGACGTGCGCGCTCCGCCCGGCGAGCAGCGCGGCGGCCGGGTCGTCGGGCAGCACCTCCCCGTCCACCACCAGGTCGAAGCCCGCGCCGCGACTCAGCGGGCTGCCCCCGGCCACCTCGCTCTGGGCGTCCAGCAGCCGGCTGCGGTCCGCCGCCGCGAAGGCGGCGGCGGTGGCCGGGACGCCCAGCCGCGCGGCGATCCGCCGAGTGGTCCGCCGGGCCTTCGCACGCGGTACGGCGGCGGGCGCGCCGCTCTGCAGCACAGCCCGCCGCAGCAGCCCCGCGGAGCTCGGGGAGGCCAGCAGCCCGGCGATGGATATCGCACCGGCTGATTCGCCGAAGGCGGTGACCAGGCCCGGATCGCCGCCGAAGGCCGCCGCGTTCCGCTGCACCCAGGCCAGTGCCTCCAACTGGTCCCGCAGGCCCGGATTGGCGGGTGCGTCGGGGAACACCCCGTAGCCCTCGACGCCGAGCCGGTAGTTCACCGAGACCAGCACCACGCCGTCCCGGGCGAAGGCCGCGCCGTCGTAGGTCGGCACGCACGATGAGCCGTGCCGCAGCGAGCCGCCGTGGAACCAGACCATGACCGGCAGCCCGGCGCCGCCCGGATCGGGGGTCCACACATTGAGGTTGAGGCACCCGTCGCCGGGGACCGAGGGGTCCGGCAGCAACTGGTCCAACGGCGCGGCGAAGGGCCGCTTCGGCGCGGTGGGCCCAAAGGCGCGCGCGTCCCGTACGCCGTCCCAGCGCGGCGGAGCGGCCGGCGGACGGAAACGGTGCGGGCCGACGGGGGCCGCCGCGTACGGGATGCCGCGGAAGACGGCGACGCCGCACTCGATCGTGCCGCGCACGGAGCCGTACTCGGTGCGGACGACAGGGTGGGTGACGCTTCGCGTACTGGCGGCGGGTTCGGTGGGTCCGATGTGTTCGGTGGGTTCCATGAGGCTCCTCATCCGTGGTGCGGCTCGGTGCTGAAGGAACCCGCGGGGCGGTGGCCCACGGTGGTGTCGTCCGGACGCACGAGGACGGGCGGGACGGGCGGGACGGGCGCGTCGACGCGCACCCCGGCGAAGCTCGGTGCGGCCGGGATGATGCCGCGTGTGGGAACCACGAGATCACGGGTCGGCGTCGCCGACCAGCCGTGGCGGTACGAGCCGCTCTGCCGGGATGCGCGCAGAGTGCCCGGTCCGGGGCGGCGGGCAGGGCGGTCCAGCCCGACCTGGCCCCGCGCCCGGACCTGGCCCCGCGCCCGGACCTGGCCCCGCGCCTAGGGAACGAGTGGACGGACCTCCTCGGCCACGAACCGTACGAAGCCCTCAGGGTCCGGTTCGTCGGCCGTGGGCTGGAGGACCACGGTGTCGGCTCCGGCGTCCGTCAGCCGCTGCACGGCCTTCGCGACCGTGTCCGCGTTCCCCGCGACCCCGAGGTCCGGCACGGAGGCGACGCCGCCACGTTCGAGTTCGGCCCGGAGGCGCGCGGCTCCGTGCGGTCCGGTCGCCGTGTGGAGATAGACGATCACCTCGTGGCGGCCGGTGCGTCCGCCCGCCTCACGGCCCTCGTCGATGAGCCGGCGGGCCCGCCGTACCCCGTCGGGCGCAATGGCGGCGTCGAGGATGGTTCCGTCCGCGGCCTCGCCGGTCAGCCGCAGCGAGCGTGGCCCGCTCGCCCCGGCGAACACCGCGGGGGCCGTCGTCGGCGGCCAGTCGAGGGCGACGTCGTCGAGCTTCACGTATCGGCCGGCCGTGGTGACCCGCTCGCCCCGTAGCAGTGCCCGCATCGCCGTGAGGTGCTCGCGCAGCAGCGTGAGGGGCGAGTCCACCCGCGCGCCGGCCTGCGCCATCCATCCCTGGACGCCGTGTCCGACGCCCAGGATCACGCGCTGCGGGAACAGCCGGTGCAGGGTGGCGGCCTCCATCGAGGACAGTGCGACGTTCCGCAAGGGCACCGGGAGCAGGCCGACTCCGACGCGCAACCGTTCCGTCCAGGCCAGAGCCGCGGCCGCGCTCGCGATACCGCTCGCCAGGAAGCAGTCCTCCCAGAGCCACAGTTCTTCCAGGCCCGCGGCATCCGCCGCGCGGGCCACGTCGCGGAGCCGTTCGGGAGGTAGCTGGGGCCGGAACACAGCGCCGAGAGCAGTCATGTGACCATTCCTACCGGCCTGTTCCCGGGCGAACAAGAGCATTTGGGCACGATGAACCATGGGACGCTGTCGCTGTCCGCGAGCTCGGACAGCTGAGCAGCACGAACGGTCGGGCAGGTGTACAAGCACTCACGCACAGCACTCACGCACAGCACTCACGCACAGCAGTCCGGGCAGAGCACTCCGGGCCGGAGCCGCCCGCGTGCCCCGTTACGCGGCGCGCCGGTAGCTGCTGCCGTCCCGGGGCCGGGCCAGCAGGCCCGCTACGACCAGGTGGCGACGGAGCGCCGAAAAGTCCTCGTGCACCGTGAGCAGCGCCTCGTTGACCTCACGCTCGCTGTAGGCCCGGTCCCGCTCGAACAGCGTCTCCGCGAGGTGTACGAGCAACTGCTCGCGGCGGGCCGCCTTCCGTGGGATCGCTTTCAGCCGCCCCTGGGAGAACAGGGTGGCCACCCCTTGCGAACTGCTGGACCCGTTGTCAGACATGCGGGAAGCTTCTCCTGTCGCCGACCGCCGGGCAACGTGTTTTCACAGGCCGGCGCGACCCCGAACGCGCCATCCGCCGCGCGAGCACCCAGCTCAACCAGCCTGCCTGAACCGTCCTGGCGGATTCTCAGGTGTCGGTACGACGGCCCGGCGGGACCGAGCGCCGGAGGCCGGCTCGGTGCTCGGACCGAATCGCTGGCGGTACGCCGCCGGGCCGAGCCCGGTGTGCCGCCGCAGTTGGGCCCGCAGGTTCGATGGGGTGCCGAGCCCGCTGCTCTGCGCCACTCTGTCGAGCCGGAGCTCGCCGCGTTCGATCAACCGGCAGGCCAGCGCTACCCGTTCGACAGTGAGCCACGCCAGCGGCGTAGTGCCGAGCTGCGCCCCGAAACGCCGGTGCAGGGTCGCGGGGCTGACAGCGGCGTGTGCGGCCAGGTCTGCGACCGTCAGTGGCTGGTCGAGCCGCTCCTGGGCCCAGGTGAGCACGGAGGCGAGGGACATGTCCGGTACGGGCGGTACGGGCCGTTCGATGAACTGGCGCTGACCGCCGTCGCGATGCGAGGCGAACACCAGCCGTCGGCTCACCGCGTTGGCCACTTCCGCGCCGTGGTCGCGGCGGATCAGGTACAGGCCGAGGTCCAGCGCCGCCGCGCTGCCCGCCGAGGTCAGTACGTCGCTGTCGTCCACGAACAGGACGTCCGGCTGGAGGCGGACACTCGGGTAGCGGGCGGCGAAGGACTGCGCCCAGCGCCAGTGCGTGGTCGCCCGACGGCCGTCGAGGACGCCGGCCGCGGCCAGCGTGAAGGCGCCGGTGCAGAAGCTCACCAGCCGGGCGCCCCGCTCGGCGCTGCGGCGGATGGCGTCCAATACGGCTGGGACCGGCGGTGCCAGCGGATCGGGTCGGTTGGGCACGATCACGGTGTCGGCCTCGTCGACCGCGTCGAGTCCCGCCACATCTGACAGCGTGAACAGTCCGGCGTGCATACGGACCGCGGGCGCCGCGGAGCTGAGCGTGAAGTCGTACCACGGCCGGTTCAGCTCGGGTCGGCGCAGTCCGAACAACTCGGTCGCCACGCCTAGCTCGAACGGGTTCGAGCCCTCGTCGACGATCACGGTGACCCGGTGCGGGCGGCCGGCACTCTGCGAGGATCCAGGCGGCATGTGCAATTCCTAGCACTCACGATGCCCGGACGCCATACGTCACGATGAACCCATGACCAATGAGCCACTCCTGCTGCAGACCGCCCTGGCCACCTTCGCGGACCTCTGGAGCCCCCGGATCGTGACCCGGGTGAACGACTACGACGTCCGGATCGCCAAGGTGGCCGGCGAACACATCTGGCACGCCCACGAGAACACCGACGAATTCTTCCTGGTGCTCGAAGGCGAGCTCGACATCGCCCTGCGCGACGGGGAGGCCGACGGCGGTCCCACGGGCGCCGGCCGCGGCGAACGCGTCGTCACGCTGCCGCAGGGCGCGGTGTTCGTAGTCCCTCGTGGAGTCGAGCATCGGCCGGCGTCGGCAGCGGGGGCCTCGATCCTGCTGTTCGAGCCGACGGGTACGCCGAGTGTCGGCGACCGGCACGAACCTGTCCCCGACCACATCGACGTCACCATCGGCCGCGCACTCGGCTGAACGGCCCGCCTCGGCCAGAGCCGGGCCGGTTGAGAACGATCGATCACACCGGTGATCATGACGATGACAGCGTGCCACCGGTCGGCTGTGCGGCTGTCCGCTCCCGTCGGGGGAAGGTCGCAGAGCGACGCGAAGCCCTCTTCGAGCCGAGCACCGTACGCTCCCGGCCGACGCGAACACCGCTGACCGGCAGGTAGTCAGTACCGACAGGACAGGTGTCGCAAGGCGTCGCCGAGGGACGCCACCCCGTCGGCGACGCCGGCGCGTACTGCGTCCCGGGGGTACCATCACCGTCATCGAGGGGGACCACGGGTCGGCGCTCTTCCACCCGGCCAGCGCCGACGCCGATGCGGCGATCGACTGCCAGATCCAGTTGCAGTCCGCCGCCGGCGGAAACGCGCTGATCGGCCGACAACTGCAACCGCTCCTGGACCGTGCCGGATACGACGACATCGCGGTCCGTCCGCACCCGGTCTAGGCCGACCGGACCCGGCCCACGATGGTCGGCGGCTTCACCCGCGGCACGTTCATCGCCATGATCGAATCGGTACGGGCAGCCGCGCTGGCCGCCGACCTCACCACCGACGCCGGCTGGGACCGCGGGATCACCGACCTGTACCGCACCGCGGAGGACCACGGGACCTTCCACTACACGTTCTTCAAGGCCCTCGCTGTGAACGCGCCCTCTCCCGCCGCCACGCGGTTCGCGGCGGATGGATGCGCATGGCGCGTCACGCTGAACGAAGCCGCTCCGTGGCCTGTGGGCGGGTTCTCCTGGCGGCGGGAGGACACGAGGGCGGAGTGAGCGCTTGTACACGGTGACGACGCCCCGAAGGCCGCTCCGTGAATCCCGCCCGGAGCAGCCGTGCTGCTTTCAAAGGAATTAGGCTCGTACAACGTCGAGTTCAGCAGCGTGCAGTCGGCCAAAGGTATGCCTCAGTCGGCACCCGGGGCTTCGACGGCCACTTCGACCGGTCTCTCGCTCTGACCGGTCCTCAGTAATTCTGGAGCAAGCGATCTCAATAACCACCGTTATGATCACCGGCGGCACCTCGGGGATCGGTGCGGCCTTCGCCCGTCGGTTCGGGGCCATGGGGTACAGCCTCGTACTGGTCGCCCGCGACGAGAAACGGCTCGACGACAGCGCGGTGACCCTGCGTACGCGATACGGCGTCACTGTCGAGACGATCAGGGCGGACCTCAACGATCCGGATGCCTGCCGACGGGTGGAGGAGTACCTCGCCGCCCCGGAGAACGCGGTCGACGTCCTCGTCAACAACGCCGGCTTCGGGCTGCCGAAGCCTTATCCGCACAACGCTGTCGAGGATGAAGAGCGCATGCTGGACATCCTCGTCCGCACTCCGCTGCGCCTGACACACGCGGTAATCCCCGGTATGAAAGCCCGCGGACGCGGAGTTATCCTCAACGTCGGCTCCGTGGCGGGCCTCCTGCCCACTGGTACGTACGGAGCGGCCAAGGCCTGGCTCATCGCCTTCAGCGAGTCCCTCCGCGTCGACTTGGCGCGGGACGGAATCAAGGTCCTCGCCTTGTGCCCGGGGTTCACTCGCACCGAGTTCCAGCGACGGGCCGGCATGGACGTCAGTTCCCTCCCCGCGCGGGTCTGGCTCGACGCCGATCGGGTCGTGGACCAAGCTCTCAAGGACCTGCGCCGCAACCGGCCCGTGAGCATCACGGGTTGGCGGTACACGGCCTACGCCCTCGCGGTGCGCCACGTGCCCCGCGCCGTAGCCGCCAAGATGGCCCGCTCCCGTACCCGCTGAGGACGTGCGGGGGGCCGCCTGAGCCGGCGAGGGGGCGCGGTAACGCCGACGCCGGCTGCCCCATCGCAGGCCAGGACAGACCGGGCCTGCCGCGGCGGACGCGTCGCCCTGGTCAGGACGAGCAGGTCAGGAGGACTCAGGACTGGAGGCTCAGCACGAGAAGTCGTCGCGTTCGATATCCCGCATCCGCTCGAAGCGGTCCCGCAGTTCGCCGCGGCGGCTCCGGTCGTGCGCGAGGTTCGTGCACTCGTCGGGATCCTCCCGCAGGTCGTACAGCTCGTGGTCGTTGTCGTCGAAGTCCGCGTCCGGGCCGAAGAGCATCCGGGACGCCGCGGGCCGCTCGGGCCGGTCCGCCGGCAGGCCGCCGCCGACTCCGTAGTACCGCGCGTATTTGAACCGGCCGTCGAAGAGGCCCCGGATCGCGTAGCGGGTCCGCTGGATGCGGCGGGTGTGCACCGACTCGTGGGCGAACAGGACGTAGTCGCGCACCGCCGCGGAAGGGTCGGCGAGCACCGGGCCGAGGTCGACGCCGCAGAAGCCCGCGTCGGGCCGCACGCCCGCCAGGGCGCACACCGTACGGGCCAGGTCGACGTGCGAGGCGAGCGCGTCGGTGGCCGCGCCGGGGCGGGTGACCCCGGGCACCCTGACATAGCAGGGCACCTTCATGATCTCGTTGTAGACGAAGGGGCCCTTCGAGCGCAGGCCGTGCGAGCCGCACATATCGCCGTGGTCCGAGGTGAAGATGACGATGGTGTCGTCCCACCGGCCGCTCGCCTCCAGAGCGCGGAGCACGGTGCCGAGACTCTCGTCGGCGAGCTGGTGCAGCCGGGCGTAGTAGTCGAGTTGGCGCAGCCAGGACTTGGTGTCGTTGGGGTCGATGCGGCCCCACAGGCTGTTCTGCTGGTCGTAGCGCCACTGCCGCTGCACATCGGGCTTGGAGTGCAGGTCGTCGTCGAAGTTGGCGGGCAGCCGGTCGAAGATCTCCTCGTACGGCTCCTCGTAGGGCGGAACGGCCCCGCCGCGGCCCCAGTCCCCGGTGCCGAGGAACTGCCGGACGAACGCGAGGTAGTCGGGGTGGGCCCGCTGGTAGTCGGGCTGGTCGAGCGGGTACCACATCACATCGTGCGGATTGACGAGTGCGACGGTCAGGAACCACGGGTCGGCCGAACGGGCGTTGACGTTCAGCCAGCGGGCGGCCGATTCGGCGATGACCGGGTCGAAGTGGACGCCGGTGCCCGCCATGCCCATCCAGTGCTGGTCGTTGCCGTCCCAGTCGCCGTAGCCGTACGCCTCCATGCCGGGGTGCGCTGAGGCCGACAGGTGCCACTTGCCGAGGTACGAGCTGCGGTAGCCGGCACCGCGCAGCGCGCTGCCCATGGTGGCCACGGCGGGGTCCAGTTCGGGCTGCCAGGGGAAGATGATGTTCTCGGCCACCTGATGCTGCGGCACGTAGCGGCCGGTCATCATGGTCGCGCGGGACGGCGAGCAGGGGGAGGAGTGCGTCCAGTAGTTGGTGAACTCCAGCCCCTCGGCGAGCAGTCGCTCCCGCCAGGGCAGCCGGACGCTGGGCGGCAGCCAGCCGCGCTGTCGCTCCTGGTCGGAGACGATCAGCAGGATGTTGGGTTTCTCGGCGCCGGGTTCGCTCATGACACTCCCTTCGGCGGGGCGGCGGGCGCGCGGCCGTCGGGGGAAGCACGGCGGCGTTCTGGCCGGACGGTTCGTCAGATGTGCTCCGCGATGTGTAACGCAACGGCGTTACAGGTGCAAGACCTGGGACACTGCCGGCACGCTGCGCCCCACGCGGCAGGCACCAGAAATGGCGGCTGCCGATGCCGTCCGTCCTGCCACAGCGTTGACGGGGTGGCCGCAAGCCTTGACCTGCGCCTGACGTGCGCCTGACGTGCGCCTGACGTGCGCCTGACGGGCCCCGCGGACGCCGGCGCAACGCGAAACCGGCCGGTGCCCCGACCGTCGCGCCCCGAACGGCGGCCGATGCGTCAACATCCCGTCAGCGGACACCGGATCGCCGTCAGCATCCCGTCATGGGACGCCGGAACCCCCGGGGCTTCGGGCATAGCGTCGCTCCTATGCCCCGGCTCGCCTCCGCTCCCCGGGGCCTCATACCTACCCTGCGGTTCCTCACGTGTGGACCCGCTGAGGAGCCCGACACCATGACCACCGCGCATCTTCCCGCAGTCGTGCCGGCTGTGCCCGCCGTATCCGCTGCGCTGTCTGCGGACGCCGTGCCGTCCGTGGCGGAACTGTCCATCTGGCCGGCCTCGACCAGCCGGCTCGGCAACGGAGACCTCGCGGTGAGCGGTGTGCCGCTCGGAGAGATCGCCGACCGTTTCGGCACCCCGGCGTACGTGATCGACGAGAGCGAGGTCCGTGAGCGCTGCCGTACCTATCGCAATGCCTTCCCCGAGGCCGAAGTCCTTTACGCGGCCAAGGCGTTCCTGTGCCGGGCGATGGCGCACTGGATCGAGGACGAGGGCTTGGGCCTGGACGTCTGCTCGGCCGGGGAGCTCGAACTCGCCGTCACCACTGGCTTCCCGCCGGGGCGGATCGTGCTGCACGGCAACGCCAAGAGCCCGCACGACCTGGAGACCGCGCTGCGTCTCGGCGTCGGGCGCATCGTGATCGACAGCCCCTCGGAGATCGCCCGGCTGGCCGCCGCCGTCGGCCCCGGCGGGCACCAGAAGGTCATGGTGCGGGTGGTGCCCGGCATCGCCGCGGGCGGCCACGAGAAGATCAGGACCGGGACCGACGACCAGAAGTTCGGCCTGTCGATCACCGACGGCTACGCGCAGCACGCGATCGCCCGGATTCTGGACCAGCCGGGGCTCGAACTGGTCGGCCTGCACTGCCACCTGGGCTCGCAGATCACCAGCGTCACGCCGTACCTCGCGGCCGTGCGCCGCATGGTCGGGCTGCTGGCCCGCGTCCGTGAGCAGCACGGGGTGGTCCTGCCCGAACTGGACCTGGGCGGCGGCCATGGCATCGCCTACCGGCCCGGTGAGGAGGCGATGGACGTCACCACGCTGGCCCGCGAGGTGCGCGGCGAGCTGATCGAGAGCTGCGCGGCGGCGGGTCTGACCGTGCCACGGCTCGTCATCGAGCCGGGACGCGCCATTGTGGGCCCGGCCGGTATCGCGCTCTACCATGTCCTCGCGGTCAAGCGCACGGGCGAGCACACCTTCGTCGCCGTGGACGGCGGGATGAGCGACAACCCGCGGCCCGCGCTGTACGGGGTGCGGTACGCACCCCGGCTGATAGGCCGTCACTCCACGGCGGAACCGGCCGCCGTCACCGTGGTCGGCCGGCACTGCGAGGCGGGTGACGTGCTCGCTTCCGACATTCAGCTGCCCGGGGACGTACACCCCGGAGACCTGCTCGCCGTGCCGGCCGCCGGGGCCTATCAGCTGTCCATGGCATCCGGTTACAACCTGGTCGGCCGCCCGCCGGTGATCGCAGTGGCGGACGGGCACGCCCGGCTGCTCGTCCGACGGGAGTCGCTCGAAGACATCTGCGGCCGCGAGGTCAGCCTGTAGGCACCTGGGCACGTCGGCACGCAGGTCGCATTCCTGAACCATCTAGGACGGCCCGAGGACGGCCCGGCGAGTGCCCTGGTCGCCCCGGGTTGTGCCCGATCCCGGGCCGCCGCGCGGTCAGCCGACGGCGCGGACCAGGTCCAGCGCCCGCCCCAGGGTGTCGAGCCGGGGGGACGAAGCTGGTGCCCAGCCAACCGTCGGCGACCTGCCCGGTCAGTTCGAGCATCTTGGGTGACATCGCGGCCAGGTAGAGCGGTACGTCGATCGCCGGCACGGCCACGCGCATCGGCCGCCCCTCACCGCCGGGCAGCGGGATCGTGAACCGCTCGCCCTCGAAGGTGACCTTCTCCCCGCTGAACACCGTCCGCACGATCTGAACGGTCTCCCGCATCCGGGTCAGCGCCCGTGCGAACGGGACGCCGTGCAGGCCCTCGATGACCTGCGGACCAGAGGGGCCCAGGCCCAGCAGGAAGCGTCCGTCGGAGAGGTGGGCCAGCGTCATCGCGGTCTGGGCGATCGTCACCGGCGAGCGGGTGCCGAGCTGGATGACCCCGGAGCCGAGCAGCATCCGGCTGGTGCGTGCCGCGAGGAAGCCGAGCGGGGACGGTGCGTCTGGGCCCCACGCCTCGGCCACCCAGCAGATGTCGAGGCCCAGCTTCTCGGCCTCGCACACGAAGTCGACGGTCTCCCGCCAATTCGAGCCGCCGGGGCCTTCGACGGTGGTCGCGGTGCGCATCACAGCTCTACCTCGCTCGGGTACTCCGCCAGCTGTTTGATCGCGGCGAGGTTGGCGGTCATACCCGCCTCGAACTCCCGCAGCCGCACGAAGACGATCTTCTGTTCCTTGTCGGGCGTCTGCTCGATGGCGATGCTGAGCCCCGACCGCCCCGGGCCCAGCTGCGCCCACTGTTCGAGCACCGTGCCGCTGCCCTCGGGCCGGAGTGTGAAGCGCCAGACGGCCGTCGGGACGTCCGGGTCCTGCACCGCCCACGCCAGCCTGGCGGGCTCCTCGCACTCGACGACGTACGACGTCGTCTCCCAGTCGCCGAGCGCCTGGTGCGAATTCCGGCCGACGAAGCGGTGTCCCGCCGCCGGACCCGGGACGCCGTCGAGCCACTCCACCTCGACCAGTTCGCTGCTCAGCTTCGGCATCAGCCGGATATCGCTGACCAGCGTCCACACCCGCTCGACGGGCGCGTCGATGTACGTCTCGACCGCCACGGTCGGGGTGTCCGCATACCTCTGTCCTGTCCACTCCATCGTTTC
>NZ_JAYMZR010000094.1:0-27790 GCF_035828615.1 Streptomyces sp. H27-D2
GCAGCGGTACCGGTGGCTGTGGCAGCGGTACCGCTGCCCGTGTCCGTGGCAGCAGGGCTGGTGGCTACGGCAGCGGTGCCGGTGGCTACGGCGACCGCGTCCGTGCCCCGCCCGTCGCCCTCCGCCGGAGTCGCCAGCGCGTGTACGGCGCGGATGTGCCACGGCGGATGAGCCGCGAGCAGCGCCCGCAGCACCGCGTCCGACCCGGCGGCGGGGACGGTGAGCCGTACGGTCCCCAGCGGGCCCGGCTCGCAGCGCGGCGCGCCGGGGAGCGCCCGCGACAGGTCGGCGAGCTGCGCAGCGGAGACGGTCGCGCCGCCGGAGTCGCCACCGCCGCCGATCGGGCCTCGGGCGGCCTCGACCAGCACCTGCGGTCCGTCGGCGCGCGCCGGGTCTCCCCCGTCCTCGCCGAGGCCCGGCGCCACGGGAACGAGCCGGCCGCCGGCCACCCCGTACCGTCCGTCGGCCGCCCCGGCCAGCCGCCGTGGGTCGTGGTCGACGAAGACGACCGTGCCGCCGTCGGCGACCCGTTCGGTGACCGCTCGGTCCAGGACGCCGCGCGCGGTCTCGTCCAGGCCCGTCCACGCCTCGTCCAGGAGCAGCAGTTCGGGGTCCGCGAGCAGCGCCTGTGCCACGGCGACCTTCTGGCTGGTGCCCTTGGAGAGTTCGGCGAGCGGGGTGCGGGCGTGCTGCTCGGCGTCGAAGCGGACCAGCCACTGCCGGCCGCGCCGCGCCGCCTCCGGCCCGCGCAGGCCGTGCACACGGCCGAGGTGGGTGAGGTAGTCGAGGGTGTCGAAGGGCAGCACGGCGGGGAAGCGCTCGGGGACGTACGCGGCGCGGGGGCGGCCGGTGATGCGGCCGGCGCTGGGCGTGTCGATGCCGGCGAGCAGCCGCAGCAGAGTGGACTTTCCGCTGCCGTTGGCGCCCTCGACGCGCAACAGCGCGGGCTGCCTGGGCAGTTCGAGGTCCACGCCCCGTAGCACCCACGGCCCGCGCAGACCGTACCGGCGCCCCACACCACGTAGCTTCATGCCGCTGGACGGTATCCGATCACTGGAAGAGGTGACCAGAACCGGTGAATTGGAGTCGGCCGGCTGTCGGCCGGCCGGAGCCGGTCAGCCGGTGGCAGGCTTCACCGGCTTCGCCTCGCTCGGCCTGATGATCACGAAGCCCTCGCCGTCCAGCCGGAGTTGGACCGCCTCGCCGGAGCCGCCGCGCAGCATCGAGCCCATGCTCTGCGAGCGGTGCAGCGAGGTCTGGAGCTGGGTGCTCCAGCCGACGACGGCGTCGGTGTCGACGAAGACCGGGGACTGCGGGCTGACGGGGATGACGATGGGGGTGCCCTCGCACATCACACCGAGCTTGCCGGTGCCGCTGAAGACGGAGTTGAAGAGGCCGCCGCCGACCATTCCGGCGCCCTTCACCATGCCGATCTCATAGCTGAGGGTCGAGTCGAAGCAGAGGATATTGCGGCCGTTGAGGGTGAGGGTGTCACCGGCGGCGAAGTCGACCATGAAACAGTTGGCGGCCTCGTGGGCGAACCACACCTCGCCCTGGCCGCGCACGGCCATCAGCGCCAGACCTTCGCCGGTCACGGCGCGCTTGAGGAACTTGCCGACGCCCTGGCCCTGCTTCTCGAACTGGAGATTGCCGCGAAAGGCGATCATGGAGCCCTGGCGGGCGTAGCACTCACCGTTGACCGCGTACTTGAGCGACTTGGCGTTCTGCTGGGTCATGCCCGGCGCGGTGGCGGCCTGGGCCATGTTCTCGGAGGCGAAGAGATCACTATGCATATGGGGCATGATCGCCCGGAATCCATTCATCCGCCAAGGGGCCGGCGGCAAAAGCTGCCAAAATGGCCGGGTGACCAGCGCCGACAGCAATCCCAGCAGCAGCCCGAGCACCGATCAGGGGCCCGCCGCGAGCCCCCGTCCTGACACCGATCCGGCCCCCGCCGCGAGCACGACCCCGAGCGGCACCGCACACACCTCCGCCACCGCCGGCCCGGAGACCGGCCCGGAGACCGATCCCAAGGCCACACCGGAGATCGGTCCGGAAGCCACCCCGGAGGCCGGTCCCGAGCCCGCCCCCCAGTTCGTCCTCCCGCTGGTGGTCCGCATCGAGCGGGACGCAGCCCCGGCCAGGACGGACGCGCTGGAGACGGCGGCGCGCGCCGTCCTCACCCTGCTGTCGGACGAGCGGGTGACGGCGGAGGACGGCGAGTGGGCGCAGGCGGTACGCGACTGGCAGGACAGCCAGATCCGCAAGGTCGTCCGGCGGGCGCGTGGCTCGGAGTGGCGGCGGGCCGGGGGGCTGCCGGGCATCACGGTCACCGGGAAGTCCGCACAGGTGCGGGTCTTCCCGCCGGTGCCGCTGGACGGCTGGCCCAAGGACCTGGCCAAGCTCCAGGTCTCCGGCACCGACCTGGACGACCCCGAGCCGCCCGCCGAGCCGGACTTCAGCCGGCCGGTGCTCTGGCTCGGCCCCGACCTCGGCATGTCCGCCGGCAAGGCGATGGCACAGGCCGGGCACGGCGCGCAGCTGGTCTGGTGGGAGCTGGACGACGCGGCGCGCGCCGAGTGGCGGGACACGGGCTTCCCGCTGGCCGTACGCACCGCGGAGCCGGCCCGCTGGGCCGAACTCACCGCCGGCGGACTGCCGGTGGTGCGCGACGCCGGCTTCACCGAGATCGCCCCCGGCTCCTGCACCGTCGTCGCGGACCACCCGGCGCTGCGGGCGAAGCTCGGCTCGGCCACCGGCCACTGACACCGGCCTCCGTCCTGATTCCCGCCCCCGAATCCGGCCCGTACGGCCGCTTCGCGGAAACCTGACACGAATTGACGCAAAGCTGACGTGCGCGCCTTTGCACCGCTAGGCCACCGCCGAGCCAGTCCCGTCTTCTCCCCGCCCGGATCCTCAACGAGGACCCGGGCGGTGGCATGACACGACGCGGCTGATGGGCGCGGGCCGGCCGCCGCACTGACCGTCACCCCGCGCACGGCTTGACCTCAACCAAGCTTCAGCTTGTTGAGTAGCCACTGGGCACCTCGCCCGCCGAGAACGAAGCGCACAACGAACCGCACAGGGAGTACGCCATGATTCTGGTAACCGGTGCCACTGGTCACGTCGGCCGTCAGGTCGTGACGCAGTTGAGGGGCAAGGGAGCCGCGGTGCGCGCCCTCGTACGGAACCCCGCGACGGCCGCTCTCCCGGACGGTGTCGAGGTCGCCCGCGGCGACCTCTCCGACCCGAGCACGCTGCACGCGGCCCTCGACGGCGTCGACGCGGTCTTCCTGGTGTGGCCCTTCCTCACGGCCGACGGCGCGCCGGCCGTCCTGGAGGCGTTCGCGCAGCACACCGGGCGGATCGTCTACCTCTCCTCGGAGGGGGTGGGCGCGCAGGCCGAGGCCGCCGAAACCGCCGCGGCGGCGGAGGGCGAGGACGCGATCACCATGTTCCACCGCGAGGTCGAGCAGGCCATCGAACGGTCCGGCCTCGAATGGACCTTCCTGCGCCCCACCGGTTTCGCGTCCAACACGCTGGGCTGGGCCGAGCAGATCCGGCAGGAGGGCGTCGTTCGGGCCCCCTTCCCCGAGCTGGCGCGGCCGTTGATCCACGAGGCGGACATGGCGGCGGTCGCCGTCCACGTCCTCACCGAGGACGGCCACGCCGGCGAGACGTACGTGCTGAGCGGTCCGGAGCCGGTGACCGTGCCCGAGCAGGTGCACGCGATCGGCGAGGCGCTCGGCACCCCGGTGCGCTTCGAGGAGCGGACGCCGCAGGCCGAGCGGGAGCACCTGGTCGCGGCCGGCTACCCGGCCGACTTCGTGGACGGCATCCTCGGCGCGCACGCCAAGATGGTCGAGACGAAGGAGCCGGTCACCACGACGATCGAACGCCTCACCGGCGCCCCCGCCCGCTCCTTCCGCACCTGGGCCGCCGACCACGCGGACGACTTCCGCTGACCGGGGGCCCGTATCTCAGCTCCGCGAGCTACTCGCGCCGTCGGCGGATTCCTCCGCCGACGGCGCCTTTTGCCGTTGTGCCCGGCTTTCTCGTTGTGCCCGCCACGGCGACGCCTCCGAAGCTCAAATCAACCTCTGAATACGGGGGTCGGAGGGTTCGGAGCGACGGGGCGGGGCCAGAACCGGGTTATCAGCGAAACGCGTGGTCACACATGTCACGCACGCCACGCGCATCATGAACGTCACGCAGGAGAGGGAGGGAGCATGGCCAACCCCGGATCGCCCCGTCTGTCACCCCGCCCAGCACCCCGCCCGCCTGACCGCGCACCGGGACGCGCGGCGGCCGGCTCGCCCGACCGCTCCCCGGTCCTGCTCGGGTCGGGCATCGGCTGGCGGCCGGAGATCGCCGAGGAGATCGCCCGGCTGCCCGGTCTGGACTGGGTCGAGGTGGTGGCGGAGAACATCTGCCCCGGCCATCTCCCCGACGCCCTGCTGCGTTTGATGGCGGACGGCGTCACCGTCATCCCGCACGGCGTCTCACTGGGGCTCGGCGGCGCGGAGCCGCCCGCCCCCGAACGGCTCGCCGCACTCGCCGAACGGGCCGAAGCACTGAACGCCCCGCTGGTGACCGAGCACATCGCCTACGTACGCGCCGGCGGCCCGCGCACCGCCTCGCCCCTCCTGGAAGCGGGGCATCTGCTGCCGGTGCCGCGCACCCGCGACGCGCTGGACGTCCTGTGCGCGAACGTACGGATCGCCCAGGCCGCGCTGCCCGTACCGCTCGCGCTGGAGAACATCGCGGCGCTCATCTCCTGGCCGGGCGAGGAGATGAGCGAGGGCCGCTTCCTCGCCGAGCTGGTCGAGCGCACCGGCGTACGGCTGCTCATCGACGTCGCCAACCTGCACACGAACCACGTCAACCGGGGCGAGGACCCCGCCACCGCGCTGGACGAACTCCCGGTCGAGGCCATCGCCTACGTCCATGTCGCGGGCGGCATCGAAAAGGACGGCGTCTGGCACGACAGCCACGCCCACCCGGTGACCCAGCCCGTGCTGGACGTGCTCGCCGAACTCTGCGCGCGGGTCACGCCGCCCGGCGTGCTGCTGGAGCGCGACGAGAACTTCCCCGAGGGCGCCGAACTCGCGGGCGAACTCGACGCGATACGGGCCGTACTCACCGCCCACCCGGCCGGAACGACGAACGCGAAGGCATCATCCGCAGCCGAGGGCGCGCTCGACGCCCCCTGCCCCTTCGACGCCGCCAGTCCCGTCGATTCCCTCGGCTCCCCGCAGCCCGGGGAGCCCCCGCAGCCCCTGGAGCCCCCGGAGCCCGTACGGCAGCGCCTCGCGCTGGCCCAGGCCGCGCTGCTGTCCGCGCTCGTCGCGGACACTCCCGCTCCGGAGGGCTTCGACCAACGGCGGCTCCGCGTGCAGAGCCTCGCTTTGACCGCCAAGCGTGCGGATGTCGTCGCCAAGGTCGCGCCCGAGCTGCCGGACATCCTCGGCGAGGGATACCGGAGCGCCTTCCTCGGCTATGCGCGGCGGCGTCCGATGGCCGGCGGCTACCGGCAGGACGCGCTCGACTTCGCCGCGCAGCTGCTGACCGCGAACGAGCCACAGGAACCGGCGGCGCGCCAGGAGTTGACAGCTTGGTGGCGGGAGCGGGAAGGCCCCGTACCGCCGTCCTCGCCGCACCCCGTGACCCGCACCCTGCGGGCCGCCGGGCGCGCTCTGCGCGGGAGCCGGTCGCGCTGATCACCGCACCGCTCCGGTGACCGGCCCGGCCAGCGGTCCGGTCAGCGGTCCGGTCAGCGGTCCGACCGCTCCGGTGACCGATCCGGCGGCCGACGAGCCGGGCCGCGACGACCACCAGGACGGCGCACCCACGAAGCGCTGAGCCGGCCGCCCGCAGACCCGCCCCGCACCTCCGCAGGCCCGCTTTCACATGCCTCTGTACGTAACTCTGCGCGTGCCTCCGCGCACCTCCGCGCACCTCCGCGCCCCGGGAAACCGAATAACGTACCAGCCCCGTCCCTCCCCCAACTCGCCCTTCGCCCAGCCGTGACGCGGCGCACATCCGGCGCGCGACTTTCTTGTTCCGGGAAGAACTCCAGGCAGCGGCCGTGATCCGGGGCGCGGCCCGGCGGCCGGGTTCGCAAAGGTCCGCCGGGATCATCACATCGCGCACTAGCGTGCGGTGCCGCACCAGGAGGCACCATGCGATCCGTAACCGGAACCGGCTTAGTCATCGCGGCGATCGTGACCACGTTCGCCGCGCTGATCTTCCCGATCTGGTCGTTCAGCACCGCGGCGGGCGCGGGCAACGGCGGGCTCGACGCGCAGAACGTCAGCACCCGGTTCGGCCCGCTGTCCGCGCTCGACCGCGACTTCATCAACCGGGTACGGCTGGCCGGACTGTGGGAACTCCCGGCCGGCCAGCAGGCCCAGGAGCGCGGCACCAGCAAGGCCGTACGACGGGCGGGCGACCATCTCGTCGCGGGACACACCGAACTGGACCGCCGGGTGCGCGAGGTGGCCGGGCAGCTCGGCGTCGAGCTGCCGAGCCAGCCCAATGAGCAGCAGCGGCAGTGGCTGTCCCGGCTGAGCGCCGCCCAGGGCGTCGCGTACGACAGGGAGTTCGCGAACATCCTGCGGCTCGCCCACGGCAAGGTGTTCACTCTCGTCGCGCAGGTGCGCGCCAACACCCGTAACACGCTGGTCCGCCAGCTGGCGTCCGACACCAACGCGACGGTGCTGGACCACATCGTGGTGCTGGAGAAGACCGGGCTGGTGGATTTCGACGCCATCGCGTCCGACGCCGCCACCGCCTCACCTCCCGCACCACCGAACACGCCCTCCACAGCTGCCCCTTCCTCCGCTCCGTCCGCGCCCAACGCGCCGACTTCCGTGCCGAAACCAGCCGGCCCGTCCCCTGTCTCCCCCTCCACCAGTGGCCCCTCCCCCACCTATCCGCTGCCGCCTGCCGCGACGCTCGCCGAGAAGCACGGCGAGGCCGCCGCCCCCACGAAGAAATGAGCCCCCCATGCCCCACCCCCACTCCTCCCGCCACCGCCGACGGCTCAGCGCCAAGCACCTCGTACTGATCGCGGTGCTCGCGCTGCTCGGCTCGGCGGGCACGTTCGCCGTCGTCACCGGCGCGGCATCGGCGAACCCCGGCACGTCCGCCACCGGCACGCGCTCCCCCGGATCTCCGGCCGACCCCGACTCCCCCGTAGATTCCACAGCCCCCGGCAACCCTCCCGCCCCCACTGTCTCCTCCGGCCCTTCCGACCCCGACAACTCCACCACCCCGTCCCAACCCCCCTCCTCCACACCTTCGTCACCCAGCGTGACACCCCCCACTGACAATCCGCCGCCGAGCACCGCTCCGTCCAACCGCGACAACGCCCCCGCCCGCGAGGACTACGTCGACATCCGCGACGTACGCCCCAGCGTGCGGCGCCCCACACCCCGCCGCGACGCTTCCCGCGGCACCTTCACCAGCGAGTGCGGCCGGAACGAGAACGGCCACCGCAACCCGGACAACTTCATCGTCACGCCGGGCGTCTCCAACGGGGCCCACCACCTGCACGACTACGTGGGCAACCGCTCCACCGACGCCTTCTCGACGGACAGCTCGCTGCGCGCCGCGGGCACGACCTGCGGCAAGGGCGATCGGTCGGCATACTTCTGGCCGGTGCTGCGGGTCCGTGACGCCGAAGCGCGCAAGGCTCCCGACCCCGACGGCAACAACGGCCGCGTCCTGACCCCGCGCTCCGTCAGCCTCACCTTTCGCGGCAGCCCGGCCGGCAAGGTCACCGCGATGCCCAAGGCGCTCCGCGTCATCACCGGCGACGCGAAGGCGTTCACCAACGGCCCCGCCAAGGCCCGTGCCCAGTGGACCTGCACCGGCTTCACCGACCGGGTGCTGACCGACAAATATCCGCTGTGCCCGAGCGGCAGCCGCCTCGTGCGGCTGCTCGACTTCCCGAGCTGCTGGGACGGCGCGCAGACCGACAGCGCCGACCACCGCGGCCACATCGTCTTCCCCGACCGCGCGAGCGGGCGCTGCGCGAACGGCTTCAAGGCCGTCCCACAGCTCCGGATGAAGCTCACCTACGCCGTGCCGACCGGACCGTCGTTCACCCTCGACAGCTTCCCCGAGCAGCTGCACAAGCCGGTCACCGATCACGCGGACTTCGCGAACTTCATGGGCCGGAATCTGATGCGGGAGACGGTGCGCTGCGTCAACTCCGGTCGCGACTGCGGCTGATCGCACGTCCGAATCCTGAGCGAACCATGGCGCATCGCCAGACGCTTCGAGTAGAAACACCGCCATGTGGCTGCTTTTCCTGTTCGTCGCCTGGACCGTGACACTCCTGTCCTGCGGTCGTCTCTGCCGTGCCGCGATCACCGCCGACCGGAGTCCGCAGAGCGACCGAACGTCCCAGCCCGACCGGGATCCGGCCGCCGGTCCGCGGCGGCTCACGCTCTACGAGACGGCTTTCCTGGCCGGCGGGCCGCGCCGGGTCGCGGAGTTGACGCTGGTCTCGATGGCCAGGCAGCGCCGCCTGCTGCTCGCGCACACCGGCTGGGCGACGGTCGTGAACCCGGAGGGACGGGACGAGTTGGAGCGCTCCCTCATCACCGCGATCGGCCCGGAGGGGCAGTGCCGGATTCCGGCGGTCCGGGCCGCCCTGGCCACCGCCGACGCGGTCGCGGCGCTCGCGGACCGGCTGGTCGCGGCCGGTTTCGCGGTGCCCGCCGCGGCTCGCGCGGGCGTCTCGACGGCCGTACGTCAGGTCCGGGCAGCCGGTGGGACGGTGCTGCTGTGCGGCGCGGCGGCCGTCATGATGGTGCCGCCGGAGGGCGGCCGGGGTCCGGTCATCGCGTGGTTCGCACTGCCCCTGGTGCTGATCACCGGGTGCCTGGCGATCGCCCGGGTCGAGGTCCACCCGTCCGCCCACTGGGCCTCGCCCGCCGGGCAACTGCTCCTGATCCAGGCGGCCGTCCCCCACCAGCACAGGCCCGGACACCGGCCCGGACACCACCCGCCGGACCGCTCAGGCCCGTCAGGTCGCTCCGACCCGCCGGACCGCTCCGGCCGATCCGCCGCTCCCGACCCGTCCGCCGCATCCAACGCGTCCGGGCCGCCCGGCCCGCCCGGCCCGCCCGACACCGAGTTGCTGACCGCACTCGCCGTACGCGGCCCCACCGTTGTCGCCGATCCGGATCTGCGCGCCGCGCTCAACAGCTGACGCCCGTGAGTCCCCCCGGCGTGAACCTCGCGCCCGATATCACACGTTCGGGGCATTACCGCCGACACCACGCCTAGGTGCTTTACTTCACCAACCCCTGCGCCGATTATCCCTTTTGTCATGTATCACGCGAAGGGATGGTTCGTGAGAGCAGCAGCGCTGTACAGCACCCTCGGTTCCCTGGTCCTGACCGCCCTCGCCGCCGCACCGGCCGGCGGCGCGACCGCAGCCGGCCTCACCCACGTCCCCCCCGGCGGCATCGCCGAGGCCCGCGGTGCGGCCATCGCCGCCGCTCACGCCGAGACCACCGGAATCCGCTTCGGCCGCTGCCCCAGCGCCGAGGGCCTGACCGCCCCCGTCCAGTGCGGCACCGTCTCCGTGCCGCTGGACTACGCGGAGCCCAGCGGCAAGAAGATCTCGCTCACCATCAGCAGAGCCCGCGCCACCGGGACCGCGAAGAAGCGGCAGGGGGCCCTGCTCTACAACCCCGGCGGGCCCGGCGGCTCCGCGATGGACTTCCCGCTCTACGCCGGACTGCCGGAGTGGGCCAGGACCGCCAAGGCGTACGACTTCGTCGGCTACGCCCCGCGCGGGGTCGGCCGCTCCGCGCCGCTGTCCTGCCAGGACCCGGCCCAGTTCGCCAAGGCGCCGACGCAGAGCCGGCAGAACCCCTCCGCCGAGTTCAAGCGCCGCAAGATCGAAGAGGCCCGCGCCTACGCGGACGGCTGCGCCCGCAAGGCGGGAGAGGGCCTGCGCCACTACACGACGCTCAACAACGCCCGCGATCTCGACACGATCCGCGCCGCGCTGGGCGAGAAGCGGCTCAACTTCATGGGCGCTTCATACGGCACCTACTTCGGCGCGGTCTACGCCACGCTCTTCCCCGCCCACGTCCGCCGCATGGTCTTCGACAGCGTCGTCAACCCGGACCCCGGCAAGATCTGGTACCGGAACAACCTCGACCAGTCACTCGCCTTTGAAGTCCGCTGGGCCGACTGGCGCCGCTGGGCGGCCCGGCACGACGACGTCTACCACCTCGGCGGCACCGCGCGGCAGGTGCAGCGCTCGTACGAGAAAGTGCGCGACCGCGTCGACCGGAAGCCGGCGGGCGGCAAGGTCGGATCCGCCCAACTCCAGTCGGCGCTGCTCACGGTGGGCTACAACGACTATTTCTGGCCGCGCCGGGCCGAGGCGCTCTCGAAGTTCCTGAGCGGCGATCCGAAACCGCTGATCAGCCAGGCCGCACCCAAGCGCCAGAACGCGAAGGCGAGCGAGAACGGCAACGCCGTCTACACCGCCGTCGAGTGCAATGACGCCTACTGGCCGCGTAATTGGGCCGTCTGGGACTGGGACAACACCGAACTGGCGCGCAAGGCGCCGTTCGAGACCTGGGACAACACCTGGATGAACCTGCCCTGCGCGAGCTGGCAGGCCAAGCAGCAACTGCCGGTCGACATCAGCTCGGAGCCGGGAGAGCTGCCCCCGGTGCTGCTGCTGGCCGCCGAGCGGGACGCCGCCACCCCGTACTCCGGGGCGCTGGAACTGCAGAACAGGCTGCCCGGCTCCGCCCTGGTCACCGAGAAGGGATCAGGCACGCACGGCATCGCCTTCGGCCCCAACGGCTGCGTGAACCGGCACACCGAGAAGTATCTGCTGACCGGCGCGACCCCGGCGCGCAACGTCGACTGCGCGCCGCGCGCGGAGCCGAAGGCGCCCCCGTTCAAGTAGCCGCCGCCCCAGCAGACGCCGCTCGAACAGCGGCGGTCCGGTGAACGCGACAGGCCGGTCGGCACAGAGCCGACCGGCCTGTCGGGCGGTCTTCCGGCGGCCCGTCGGGCGCGCCGGCCGAGCGGTCCGGCCGAGCTGTCAGGCCAGGCCGCCGACCAGCTCCGCGACGGACCTGCGCCGCCCGGTGTAGAAGGGCACTTCCTCGCGCACGTACATCCGCGTCTCGGACCCCCGCAGGTGGCGCATCAGGTCCACGATCCGGTGCAGTTCGTCGCACTCGAAGGCGAGCAGCCACTCGTAGTCGCCGAGCGAGAACGACGCGACCGTGTTGGCGCGGACGTCCGGGAAGCCGCGGGCCATCTTGCCGTGCTCCGCGAGCATCCGGCGGCGGTCCTCGTCGGCCAGCAGGTACCAGTCGTACGAGCGCACGAAGGGGTACACGCTGATCCACTCGCGCGGCGTCTCGTCCGCCAGGAACGCCGGGATGTGCGACTTGTTGAACTCGGCAGGGCGGTGCAGCGCCATGTTCGACCACACCGGCTCCAGCGCGCGGCCGAGCTTGGTGCGGCGGAAGCGGTTGTACGCGTCCTGGAGCTGGTCGGCGGTCTCGGCGTGCCACCAGACCATCACGTCGGCGTCCGCGCGGAGCCCGGACACGTCGTAGGTGCCGCGCACCGTGATGTCCTTCGCGGCGAGCTGCGCGAACAGCTCCTCGACCTCGTCGGCGTACCCGGAGCGGTCCTCGGGCAGCACGTCGCGCAGCCGGAAGACCGACCACAGGGTGTAGCGGACGACCTCGTTGAGGTCCTTGGCCTTCTTGCCGGCGTTGGGTGCCTTCTCAGGAGCATCAGTCATGGTGCCTATTGTCCCGCCTCGTCCGGCGCACCGGATGGCAGGGTCACCAGCAGCTCATCGGCGGCCCGGCGGGCGCTCGCGATACAGGCCGGGATGCCCACGCCCTCGTACACCGCGCCGCACACCCGCAGGCCGGGCAGCGCCGCGACCCGCTCGCGGACACGCTCGACCCGGCCGAGGTGACCCACCGGGTACTGCGGCAGGCCCTCATCCCAGCGGGTGACGCGGCTCGCGACCGGCACCGCGGCAAGGCCGACCGCGGCGCCGAGGTCGCGCAATGACATCCCTACCAGCTCCGCGTCCTCGCGCTTCAGATCGGCTTCCTCGCCAAACCGCCCGATCGAGGTACGCAGGACGAACAGATCCGGGTCGGCGTCGCCGATCCAGCCCCACTTGCGGCTCGCGAAAGTGGACGCCTTGATCGTCCGCCCGTCCACCGGCGGCACCAGGAATCCACTGCTCACCGGGAGGTTCGCGACCCCGCCGCGCCGGAAGGCCATCGTGACCAGGGCCATGGAGGCGTAGTCGACGGCGGCCAGCTCGCTCGCCGCCGCCGGGGCCTCGTCGGCGAGCAGCCGGGCGGCGACCGGCGCGGGGACGGCGAGGACGACCGCGTCGGCCTCGATGGCGTTCTCGTCCGCACCACGGCCGGTGACGATCCGCCAGCCTCGGGCGGTGCGCGTGAGGGCCCGTACAGCCGTGCCGGTACGGATCTCGGCGCCCGCCGCCCGGCAGGCGTCCGCGACGGCGAGCGGCAGCGTGCCGACACCGCCGACGATCCCGTTGAAGACGGGGCGTGGCTGCCCCGGGGCCGACCGCTCGGCGTCCGGCCGGGCGTCGGACAGCTCCGGTCCGGCCTTCAGCTCGGCCTCCCGCTGCGCCTCGACGGCCTCGGCGGCCCGGCGCTGGACGCCCCGCACGCCGTCGAGCAGCGAGCGCTCGGCGCGGGCGGCCTCGAACAGCTGCGGGACGGCGGCCCGCATCGAGATGCGGTAAGCGTTGCCCGCGTAGACCCCGCCGAGCAGCGGCTCGACGAGCCGGTCCACGACCTCGCGGCCGAGCCGCGCGGCGATGTACTCGCCGACGGCGACGTCCTCGCCGACCTCGGTGCGCGGCAGGTCCGCGTCCCGCGCGATGCGGGCGAGGCCCTCGTCCGAGATCACCCCGGAGGCGGCGAGCGGGCCGAGGTCGCCGGGCACGCCCATCAGGTGTCCCTTGGGCATCGGGCGCAGGCTGCCCCGGGTCCAGAGCATCGCCGACGCGGTCGCGGGCGGCTGGAGCCGCTCGCCGAGCCCGACCGCGCGGGCCAGCACCACCGCCTCGGGCCGCCGCGCCAGCATCGACTCGGCCCCCACTTCGACCGGGAAGCCCGCGATCTCCCCCGCGATCAGCTTGCCCCCGAGGCGCTGCGAGGCCTCCAGCACGGTCACGCGCGCGCCGCCGCCGAGCAGCCGGTGCGCGGCGGCCAGTCCGGAGATCCCGCCGCCGATGACAACCACATGGCCCGTACGGCCCGTACGCGTGTCCGTTGCACTCATGGCTCCCACTCTCGCAGAGTCCCTGATGAGTCCCGAACGTGACCGCATCGCGACCGGAGAACGGCAACCCGCGGCACTCCGCTCCCGTCGTATCGGCAACGTCGTCGTTTCGGCGGCGTCATCGACAATCCAGCTCCGGGGGGACCGGGTATGCGCGCACAGAGCAACCCACCGATCATCGCCGTCGCGGCCGCACTGCTGACGGCAGCGCTCGCCGTCACCGGCTGCTCCGCCGACGGCGGAGACGACGAGAAGAGCGCGGGTGCCGGGTCCGCCGCGGACCGGCAGGTCGCGCCCAGCGGGGCGAGCGGCGCGGTCCGGGAGGGCGGCGGCAGGCCGGAGGGCGGGGCGAAGACCGACGGCAAGCCCGGCAGGACCGGCAGCACCCCGGTGAAGATCGCCCCGAGCCAGGTCATCCGCACCGCGACGCTCACCGTCACGGCCAAGGACGTGCCGGACGCGCTCGCGAAGGCCCGGACGGCGGTCGGGAGCGCGGGCGGCTACGTCAGCGACGAGACCACCGACGAGGACGCCGACGGGCATGAGCGCTCACGCGTCACGCTCAAGGTGCCGCCCGACTCGTACGACGACGTCCTCGACGAACTGGGCGGGCTGGGCAAGCACGTCGAGCGCAGGGTGAACGCCAAGGACGTCACGGACCAGGTGGTGGACGTCGAGAGCCGGATCAAGTCGCAGAAGGCCAGCGTCGCCCGGGTCCGTGCGCTGATGGACAAGGCGGGCGCGCTCAGCGACGTCGTCAGCCTGGAGTCCGAACTCAGCACCCGCGAAGCGGACCTGGAGGCGCTGCTCGCCCAGCGGTCGTCGCTCAAGGAACGCACCGGCATGGCGACCGTCACGCTCGTCCTGCGCGAACCGGACGCCAAAGCCGAGCCGAACGGCAAGGACGACGACGAGACCTCGTTCGGCGAGGCTCTCTCCGGCGGCTGGGACGCGTTCACCACCACCGTGCGCTGGATCGCGGTGGCGCTCGGCGCGGTGCTGCCGTTCGCGGTGGCCGCCGCGCTGCTCCTCCTGCTGTGGCGCGCGGTCCGCAGCCGACTGCCGGAGCGCGCCCCGCGCACGGCGCGCGCGCCGCACACACCGTGGTCACCGCCCATCGACCCGGCGCATTCCGCGCCACGCGCGCCCCGCGCCGGCGGCCTCACGCCCCCGGAGCCGGTCACGGTGCCGGGCCCGCTCAACGCCCCGGAGGAGAGCGGCGACGAGGAGGCCGCGCCCGGCAACAAGGACGGATGAGCCGGTGCGGTGGCAGTGACCGGCACAGGGTTACGTGCGGCTTCGGCCGTGGTGTCCTCAATCGCCGGACGGGCTAAAAATTCAGCCCGTTGGGGGCACCCCCGGACGAAGTCTGGGGGAATTTGAGGACACCCGTCCACCGGGCTGAGGACACTCCACCGGCCGGCGCCGGTCAACCATCCCAAGCCCGGCGCCAGCCGATCCGCCGCGCCAGCCGATCCGCCGCGCTAGCCGATCCGCAAAGCCCGATACATCGAAGCCGTCCGCACATCAGCCTCAATGCGAGCCGCAGTCTCGTACAGGGCCGGAAGAAGGTCCCGACGCGTCTCCTCCACCGCCCCCCGCCCCGCATGCAGCGCGACATTGATCGCGGCCACCACGCCGGAGGCATCCCGCACCGGTACGGCCAGCGAGCGCAGCCCCTCCTCCAACTCCTCGTCGACGAGGGCGTGGCCGTCGGCCGCCACCTGGTCGAGGATGCGGTGCAGGTCGGGCACCGAAGTGACGGTGCGCCGGGTCAGCGGCCGGGGCTCGATCCCGGCGAGCTGCACCGCGCGCGCCGGGGCGTCGAGCCCGGCCAGCAGCACCCGGCCCATGGAGGTCGCGTAGGCGGGGAAGCGGGTGCCGAGGGTGATGTTGACGCTCATGATGCGGACCGTGGGCACCCGCGCGATGTAGCGGATGTCGCCGCCGTCGAGCACCGTCATCGACACCGACTCGCCCCGCCGCCGCACCAGTTCGCGCAGGTGCGGCTGGGCGATGTCGGTGAACGAAAGGGCCGTGAGCTGGGCGTAGCCGAGTTCGAGGACGCGCGGGAGCGGGCGGAAGAGCCGCCCGTCCGCCGCTGCGTAGCCGAGTCGGTCCAAGGTGAGGAGCGAGCGCCGGGCGGTGGCCCGCGCGAGCCCGGTGGCCTCGGCGACGGCGGTCAGGGTCATCCCGCCGGGCAGAACGCCCGCGCCGGGGTCGGAAGCGCCCGTACCGCCCAGCGCCCGCAGGACGGCGAGCCCCCGCGCCAGGGACTGCAGGAAGCCCGGCCCCATCTCCCGTTCGGCCGTGCGCGCGGGGTCCTCCCCGACGGCAGTCGAGCCGCTGACAGCCGCCCCGGCGAAGCGCGCGTCGGCCTCCGCCCCCGCGCCGGCCCCCTTCGCGAGCGCCGCCTCCATGGGCACCGTCTCGGCCCGCAGCCGCTCCAGGACCAACTCCCGGAGCGAAGCGGCCGTATGCCGGCTCGTGTGGCTCACGACGCTCAGCACGCAGGCGATCCGCCCCGCCGCGCCCCGTACGGGCACGGCCACCGCGACCAGGCCCGGCTCGATCAGCTGGTCGTCGCTCGCCCAGCCATCCCGCGCGGCGGCGGCGCTCACGCGGGCGAAATCCGCTTCGGATGAGGCTTCCCGACGCTGCGGCAGGGTGGGGAAGCCCGCGTCGAACGGGTCGTCGGCGCGCCGGGCGCGCCAGGCGGCCCAGTCGGCGTCCTGCCACTCGGTGGCGAAGATCGCGCCGGGTGCGCAGCGCTCGGCGGGGAGCAGGTCGCCGATGCGGAAGGCGAGCGACATGGTGCGCCGCCTGGTGGCCTGGGCGATGAACCGCACGCCGTCCGCGTCCGGGACGGCGAGCGACACGGACTCGTCGAACGCGTCGGCCAGCCGTTCCGCGAACGGCCCCAGCGCCTGCGGCAGTCCGCTCGCCGAGAGGTAGGCGTTGCCCAGTTCCATGAGGCCGGGGGCCAGGCTCACGTCGCGCCCGTCGGCCCGTACGTATCCGAGGTGTTCGAGGGTGCCCAGGACCCGGTCGACGGTGGACCGGGCGAGGCCGGTCGTACGGACCAGGTCGCCGGGGCGCAGCGGCCCGGCGTCCGCCGCCGCCATGGCCCGGAGCACGGCCGCGCCCCGCTCCAGCGGGCCCACCGACTCGTCCGGCATGCGCGTCTCCTCGGGTCGGCGGGCCTCGAAAAACGTCCGCATGGACCCGTTGACAGCCGACAGCGGCGGGTCGAGACTCAGTGAAGCCAATTATGAACGAAAGTTCACTGAGCGAACAAGAGTTTCGGGGCAAGAGTTTCACGAGCGAAAGCTCGCAAGGTGAAGTTCACGGACGAGAGAATCCGAGCCGCAGAAGGGACCCATGGCCGACATCCGCACGCTCCGCGACGCCGTGGCCTCACTCGTGCACGACGGGGACACCGTCGCCATGGAGGGCTTCACCCACCTCATCCCGTTCGCCGCCGCGCACGAGGTCATCCGGCAGGGCATCACCGACCTCACGCTCGTCCGGATGACGCTGGATGTCATCTACGACCAGCTCATCGGCGCCGGCCTGGTGCGCAAGCTCGTCTTCTCCTGGGGCGGCAATCCCGGCGTGGGCTCGCTGCACCGCTTCCGGGACGCGGTCGAGAACGGCTGGCCGCGCCCGCTGGAGCTGGACGAGCACAGCCACGCGGGGATGGCGAACCGCTATGTCGCGGGCGCGTCCCGGCTGCCGTTCGCCGTGCTGCGCGGCTATCGCGGCAGCGACATCCCCTCGCGTACGGACACCGTTTCCACGGTGGTCTGCCCGTTCACCGGCGAGGAGTTGGCCGCCGTCGCGGCGGTCAACCCGGATGTCACGGTCATTCACGCGCAGCGCGCGGACCGGCACGGGAACGTGCAGCTGTGGGGGCTGGTCGGCGTGCAGAAGGAAGCCGCGCTGGCGGCCGACCGGGTGCTGGTCACCGTCGAGGAGATCGTGGACGAGCTGGCCCCGGTGCCCGATTCCGTGGTGCTGCCGTCCTGGACGGTGGACGCGGTGGCCGTCGTGCCGAACGGCGCGCACCCGTCGTACGCGAGCGGCTACTCGGTCCGGGACAACGCGTTCTACCAGGACTGGGATCCGATCGCGCGGGACCGCGAGACGTTCCGGCGGTGGCTGGACGAGCAGGTGCGCAAGCAGCCGGAGGGCGCGCGATGAACGACGAGCTGAACGACGACGTGACGGGACGCGGGGCCGGCGCCCCGCGACAGCCGCCCACCCCGCGACAGCCCGAATCCCCGCCGCAGCCGCCCTGCACCCCCGACGAGTTGATGACCGTCAACGCCGCGCGGGCGCTGGCCGGGGCGACCACCTGCTTCGTCGGCATCGGACTGCCCAGCGCAGCCGCCAACCTGGCCCGCCGCACCGGCAACCCCGGTCTCGTCCTCATCTACGAGTCCGGCACCATCGGCTCCAAGCCGACCCGCCTGCCGCTGTCCATCGGCGACGGCGAGCTGGCGGAGACGGCGGACGCGGTGGTCTCCGTCCCGGAGATCTTCAACTACTGGCTGCAGGCGGGCCGGATCGACGTCGGCTTCCTCGGCGCCGCCCAGATCGACCGGTTCGCCAACATCAACACCACCGTCATCGACCGCGGCCCCGACCGTCCCGAGGGCCGTCTCCCCGGCGCGGGCGGCGCGCCCGAGATCGCCGCCAACTGCGGGCATGTGCTGATGGTCCTGCGGCACACCACCCGCAATCTGGTGCCCCGGGTCGACTTCACCACCACCCTCGGCCACGGTTCGGGCCCGGACAGCCGCGCCCGGCTCGGCCTGCGCGGCGCGGGCCCCAGCGCCGTGATCACCGACCTGGGCGTGCTCCGCCCCGACCCTGACACCGCCGAGCTGGTGCTCACCGAACTCCATCCGGGTGTCACCGTCGAGCGGGTGCGCGCCGCCACCGGCTGGGAGCTCAAGACCTCGGACGCCATCGGCACCACAGCTCCGCCCACCGAAGTCGAGCTCGCCGCCCTGCGCGCGCTCAAAGCCGCTGGAAGGGTCCAGACCTGATGTCCAACGCCCGCATCCGTGACGTCTACGTCGTCGACGCCGTCCGCACGCCCATCGGCAAGTACCGCGGCGCGCTGTCCGGGGTACGCCCCGACGATCTCGCCGCCCATGTGATCGCGTCCCTCGTGGCGCGCACCCCGGGCCTCGACCCGGCCCGTATCGACGACGTCGTCTTCGGCAACACCAACGGCGCCGGCGAGGAGAATCGCGATGTGGCGCGGATGGCCGTGCTGCTCGCGGGGCTGCCGGTGAGCGTGCCCGGCGTGACCGTCAACCGGTTGTGCGCCTCCGGCTTGGAAGCCGTGGTGCACGCCGCCCGCGCCATCGCCGTCGGCGACGCGAGCGTCATGCTCGCGGGCGGCGTCGAGTCGATGAGCCGCGCCCCCTGGGTGATGCAGAAGCCCGAGGCCGCCTTCCCCGCCGGCCATCAGCAGCTGTACTCCACCACCCTCGGCTGGCGCATGACCAACCCCGCCCTGCCCCCTGAGTGGACCGACTCGCTCGGCGAGGGCGCGGAGCTGATCGCCGACACTCACGGCATCACCCGCGAGCAGCAGGACGCCTTCGCGATCGGCAGCCACGAGAAGGCGGTGCGGGCCTGGAAGGACGGGGCGTACGACGCGGAGGTCGTGCCGTACGGGGGCATGGAGCCGGCCCGTGACGAAAGCATCCGCGACGCCACCTCGATGGAGGCCCTCGGCAGGCTCAAGCCCGCCTTCCGCGAGCTGGGCGGCACGGTCACCGCCGGGAACTCCTCGCCCCTGAACGACGGGGCCTCGGCCCTGCTGCTCTGCGACGAGGAGGGGCTCAAGGCCACCGGGCGCGAGCCGCTCGCCCGGGTCCGCTCCTCCGCCGTCACCGGCATCGACCCGCAGTACTTCGGCCTCGGCCCGGTCGAGGCCGTGCGGCGGGCGCTGGGCAAAGCCGGCCGGACCGGCGACGTCTTCGCCGGTCTGACGACCTTCGAGCTCAACGAGGCTTTCGCCGCGCAGGCGTTGGGCTGCCTGGCCGAGTGGCCCGGCCTGGACCCGGACATCGTCAACCCGCGCGGCGGCGCCATCGCGATCGGCCACCCGCTCGGCGCGTCCGGCGCCCGCCTCGCCGGGTCCGTCGCGCACCAGCTCGCCGCGGCGGGCTCCGGAACGGGGGTCGCCGCGCTCTGCATCGGGGTGGGGCAGGGGCAGGCGCTCGTCCTCGAACGGTGAGGAAACGGTGCGGGGCGGTCCGGGGCCGCGAGCCGCTGCGGTGGCTCGCTCCGCGCGTGTCCTCCCGTCCATTCCCTCCGCATCCCCCTCCCGGTCCCGTTCCGTTCCGTCCGGCACGACAGCGTGAGGCGAATCCCATGACAGCACCTGAGCTGACGCAGCGGCAGATAAGCCGCGAAGTCGACGATCTGCACGAGCTCGCGGCCAAGGAGCGCGCGGCGGGCACGAGCGCCCCGCACCACCCCTCGCGCGCCTTCGCGCCCTACCGTGGCAGCGAGCTGCGCCATCCCCGGCAACCGCTGGTCCCGGTCGCGTCCGACCCGGAGGCCGTCGAGTCGTCCGGGCCGGTCTTCGGCCCGAGCGACGTCACCGAGCTCGACTCCGACCTGACCCTGCAACACCGGGGCGAGCCGCTCGGCGAGCGCGTCACCGTCTCCGGACGGCTCCTCGACCGCGCCGGCCGCCCGGTGCGCGGCCAGCTCATCGAGCTGTGGCAGGCCAACGCCGCCGGGCGGTACGCCCATCTGCGCGACCAGCACCGGGCCCCGCTCGACCCGAACTTCACCGGGGCGGGCCGTTGCCTGACCGACGACGAGGGCGGGTACGCCTTCACCACGGTTAAGCCGGGCGCGTACCCATGGGGCAACCACAGCAACGCGTGGCGGCCGGCGCACCTCCACTTCTCCGTCTTCGGCACCGCGTTCACCCAACGCCTCGTCACCCAGATGTACTTCCCGGGCGATCCGCTCAGCGCCTACGACCCGATCTGGAACTCGATCACCGACGCGGCGGCCCGCGAGCGCCTCGTCGCCGCGTACGACCCCGGGCTGTCGCAGCCGGACTGGTCACTCGGCTACGCCTGGGACATCGTCCTCGACGGACCCGCCGCCACCTGGGCCGAGGAGGGACGCCAGTGACCACGACCGCCCCGGCTTCCGGAGCTGCCGCGTCCGACGGCGGCGCGTCCGGGAGCACCACCCCGCTCGGCGCGACGCCCTCCCAGACCATCGGCCCGTTCTACGGCTACGCGCTCCCCTTCACGGGTGGCGGCGACGTCGCCCCCACCGGCCATCCGGACACCGTCACCGTGCACGGCCATGTGTACGACGGAGCGGGCGCGGTCGTGCCGGACGCGATCGTCGAGTTCTGGCAGGCCGACCCGGCGGGCTCGCTCAGCGGGGCCCCCGGCAGCATGCGCCGGGACCGGACGACCGGCGAGGCCATCGGCCGCAACGGCGTGGACTTCACCGGCTTCGGCCGCATCGCGACCGACCAGGCCGGCCACTTCACCCTCCATACCCTCCCGCCCGGCCCGGCGACGCCGAGCGCCGCGCCCTACCTCGCGGTGTGCGTCTTCGCCCGCGGCCTGCTGCACCACCTTCACACCCGCGCGTACTTCCCCGAACACACCGCCGCGCACGCCGCCGACCCGCTGCTCACCTCGCTGGATGACGCCCGGCGCGCGACGCTCATCGCCACGTCGGAAGCGGACGCCTGGGCGGGGGACGGCGCAGGGGGCGAGGCCCGGGCAGCAGCCGAAGCCCCAGCCGGAGCGAGGGCCGGCCGGCGCCGCTACCGGTTCGACATCCACTTGCAAGGCGACCAGGAGACGGTCTTCCTTGAGTTCCGCTGAGAGATCCACTGAGAGTCCCCCCGCACGGAGATCGGCGAGCTGGCCGGGGGGACGGGCGGCCGCTCGTCCGCCATGCCGCACAAGGCGAACCCGGCGCGCTCGGTGCTGATCGCCGCCGCTTCCCGGCAGGTTCCCGCGTACGCCGCCGTCCTGCTGGGCTCGCTCGCCGCCGAGGACGAACGGCCGGCCGGAGCCTGGCACGTCGAGTGGCAGCCGCTGCGCGAGGCGCTGCGGCTGGTCGGGGGCGCAGCCGCGCCGGCCGCCGAACTCACCGAGAGCTTCCGGGTGTTCCCGGACCGGATGCGCGCGAATCTCGACCTGACCGGGGGCCTGATCGTCTCCGAGCGCCTCGCCGCGGCCCTCGCCCCGCTGCTCGGCCGCGCCGGGGCCCGTACCGCCGTGTCCCGCGCGGGCCGCCGCGCGACGGAGAGCGGGGAGGCCCTGGCCGACGCACTCGCCGCAGACTCGGCGATCGAAGCCGCCGTGACCGCCGTGACCGCCGCGACCGCCCGCGCCGGCACACCCGCCGCGTGGCTGCGCGGGCTCGCCGACCCGACCGCCTATCTCGGTTCCGCGCCCGCGCTGACCGACCGCGCGCCGGCCGCGCACCGCGACTGCGCTTCGGCGGACGCAGCGGCCGGACGTAGCGTGTCCCGTAGGGCTACGGCCCGTTCGACGGCGGCCCGGGCGGCTGACGGCGGGCCCGTACGGCTACGGAGGGAACACGCACATGGCGGCGCAGCGACTGGTGGTCATCGGGGGCGACGCGGCGGGCATGTCCGCGGCCTCGCAGGCTCGCAGGCTCAAGGGACCGGATGAGCTGGAGATCGTCGCGTTCGAGCGCGGCCACTTCAGCTCGTACTCGGCGTGCGGCATCCCGTACTGGGTCGGCGGGGACGTCAGCGGGCCGGACGCGCTGGTGGCCCGCTCCCCCGCCGAGCACCGCGAGCGCGGCATCGATCTGCGGATGCGCACCGAGGTGACGGAGCTGGACGTCGAGGGGCAGCGGGTGAAGGTCCGCGAGCTCGATCCGGCGGGCGGCGACCGGACAGGCGGTGGACAGAGCGGCGGTGAGCGGTGGACGGGCTACGACAAGCTGGTCATCGCGACCGGCGCCCGTCCGCGCCGGCCCGCTCTGCCGGGCATCGACGCGCCGGGCGTGCACGGCGTGCAGACCCTGGACGACGGTCAGGCGCTGCTGGACACCCTGGAGAAGGCCGAGGGCCGCCGCGCGGTGGTCGTGGGGGCCGGGTACATCGGGGTGGAGATGGCCGAGGCGCTGGTCAACCGCGGCTATGAGGTGACGGTCCTGGACCGGGGCGAGCAGCCGATGTCCACCCTCGACCCCGATATGGGCAAGCTGGTGCACTCGGCGATGTGCGGGCTGGGCATCGAGACGGTCAGGGGCGTGTCCGTCACCGGCGTCCTGCTGGACGCGGACGGCCGGGCGCGCGCGGTGACGACCGAGGAGGCCGAGTACCCGGCCGACGTGGTGGTGCTCGGTCTCGGCGTGCGTCCCGAGACGGCGCTCGCGCGGGACGCGGGGCTGCCGCTCGGGGAGTCCGGCGGGCTGCTGACGGACCTCGCGATGCGGGTGCGCGGGCACGAGGACATCTGGGCGGGCGGCGACTGCGTCGAGGTCCTCGACCTGGTCTCGGGCCGCACCCGGCACATCGCGCTCGGCACCCACGCCAATAAGCACGGCCAGGTCATCGGCAGCAACGTCGGCGACGGCTACGCGACGTTTCCCGGTGTGGTGGGCACGGCGGTCAGCAAGGTCTGCGACCTGGAGATCGCCCGCACCGGGCTGCTGGAGAGGCAGGCCACGGCGGTCGGCTTGCAGTTCGTGACGGTGACGATCGAGTCGTCCAGCCGGGCCGGCTACTACCCGGGGGCGCGCCCGATGACCGTGAAGATGCTCGCGGAGCGGCGCACCGGGCGGCTGCTCGGCGTGCAGATCGTGGGGCGCGAGGGGGCGGGCAAGCGGGTGGACATCGCCGCGGTGGCGCTGACCGCCGGAATGACAGTGGAGCAGATGACGGCGCTCGACCTCGGCTACGCGCCCCCCTTCTCCCCGGTCTGGGACCCGGTGCTGGTGGCCGCCCGCAAGGCGACCGCCGCCGTCGCCCGCGACCTGCCAGGACACGGCGGCTGAGGGGCGTGCGAGGGGGCGCGCGGCGCGGCCGGACCTCTCGGTCATACTCGCCTGATGCCCGAAACCACCGACGCACCGCCGGCCGCCCCGCTGGTCCCGTCCCGTCCTGAGCGCCTGGCCACGGCGCTGCGGGCCGCGACGCCCGCCCTGCTGGCCTACGCCGCCGTCCGGCTGCTCGGGCTCGCGATCCTCGCCGCCTGGGCGGCGGTCGACGGCAGAAACCCGCTGACGCTCCTCAACGGCCGCTGGGACTCGGTCTGGTACCTGCGCATCGCCGAACACGGCTACGGCTTCGAGGCGCACCTGCCCGACGGCGGTGTCCACTCCGACCTGGCCTTCTTCCCGCTGCTGCCCGCGCTGGAGCGGGGCATCTCCGAGATCAGCCCGCTCACCCCGGCCGGCGCGGGTCTGCTGGTCGGCTGGCTGGCCTCGCTGGTGGCCGCGTGGGGCATCTACGCGGTCGGCTCCCGGCTGTACGGGCACCGGACGGGCCTGGTGCTCGCCGTGCTGTGGGGCGTCTGCCCGACCGCGTTCGTGCAGTCGATGGCCTACACCGAGACCCTCTTCACCGCGCTGGCCGCCTGGGCGCTGTACGCCGTGCTGACCCGGCGCCGGCTCTGGGCGTCCGCCCTCGCGGTGCTCGCCGGGCTGACCCGGCCGTCCGCCGCCGCCGTCGTCGCGGCGATCATCATCCCGGCGGCGGTGACCCTGATCCAGGACTACCGGGCCGGCGCCCGCCTCCGCGCGCTCGTCCGCGAGCACGGCCGGATGATCACGGCCGCCTGTCTGGCGCCGCTGGGCTGGCTCGCCTACGTCCTGTACGTGGCCGTGCGCAACGGCGGTCTCTTCGCCTACTTCGAGGTGCAGGGCGCATGGGGCAACGGCATCGACGGCGGCGTCGCGCTGGCCGGCTTCGTCTGGGAGCAGCTCACCGGGCCGGTCTTCCTCGGCGGGATCGGGATCATCGCGGCCCTCGCGCTGCTGGGCTGGCTCTGTGCGCTGTGCGTCCGGCAGCGGCAGCCGTTGCCGCTGCTCGTGTACGCCGGTGTCGTGGTGTTCACCTCACTGGTCAGCGCGGGCTACTTCGGCTCCCGGCCGCGCCTCATGATGCCCGCGTTCCCGCTGCTGCTGCCGATCGCGGTCGCGCTGGCGCGGCTGCGCCCGGCGCGCACGGCGCTCGCGCTGGGCGCGCTGGCGCTCGCTTCCGGCGCGTACGGGGCCTTCACGCTGCTCGGCTCGGGCCCGCCGTAGGCAGGAGAGGCCACACCGCCCAGGTCCGGGCACCGGTGTCCGCGCGGGGGCCTCTCTCGCAGCGACGCGCGGCCCGTACGGCTCGGCGCACGCGGCCCGACGCGCGCCCCCTCCAGCAGCCCGCGCGCGCCTCAGCGCGCGTCCGCGGCCCCGTCCGCCTCAGCGCGCCGTCTCGGTCTGGACGTACTCCACGAGCCGGGTCAGCGCGTCCGGGGCGATGGTCGGCAGCACGCCGTGCCCGAGGTTGAAGATGTGCCCCTCCAGACCGGCGGCGGCGTCCAGCACCTCGCGGGTCTTCGCCTCGACGGCCTCGCGGGGCGCGAACAGCACCGCCGGATCGAGGTTGCCCTGCAACGCCTTGCCGGGTCCGACCCGGCGGGCCGCCTCGTCCATCGGCACCCGCCAGTCCACGCCGACCACGTCCGCGCCCGCCTCGCCCATCAGGCCGAGCAGCTCGCCGGTGCCGACGCCGAAGTGGATGCGCGGCACGCCGTACCCGGCGACCGCCTCGAAGACCTTGGTCGAGGCCGGCATGACCGAACGGCGGTAGTCGTCGGGGGCGAGCGCGCCGACCCAGGAGTCGAAGAGCTGCACCGCCGAGGCGCCCGCCTCGATCTGCACCTTGAGGAACGCGCTGGTGATGTCGGCGAGCCGGTCGAGCAGGTCGGCCCAGAGCTCGGGGTCGCCGTACATCATGGCCTTGGTGTGCTCGTGGTTGCGGGACGGCCCGCCCTCGACGAGATAGCTCGCGAGAGTGAAGGGCGCGCCCGCGAAGCCGATCAGCGGGGTGGCCCCCAGCTCGCCGACGAGCATCCCGATGGCCTCGGTCACATACGCGACGTCGTCCGGCTCCAGCGACCGCAGCCGCGTGAGGTCGGCGCGGGTGCGGATCGGCTGGGCGATGACCGGGCCGACACCGGGCTTGATGTCGAGGTCGATGCCGATGGCCTTGAGGGGCACGACGATGTCGCTGAAGTAGATGGCCGCGTCGACCTTGTGCCTGCGCACCGGCTGCATGGTGATCTCGGCGACCAGGTCGGGGCGCATGCACGAGTCGAGCATCGCGATGCCCTCGCGCAGCTTGAGGTACTCGGGCAGTGAGCGCCCGGCCTGCCGCATGAACCACACCGGGGTATGCGGCACAGGTTCGCGCCGGCACGCCCTCATGAAGGCCGAATCGTGGGTGGCCCGGTTGGCGGTCTGCTGCTGGCCCGTGGGGCGGTCGTTGGCGCTCACGCCCGAATCTTCGCACGCTCGGCGGGCCCGCTCGCAGTGCGCTCCGAATGGACGACCCGCCCACCGGGTGTCCTCCCCGGATGGCGTCCTCCTTCCGCCTACTCTTCCGGGCATGGCTGCGGCTCAAGGACACCTCGCGGACGGCGCGAACAGCGCGGACGACCCGGACGACGACGGGACACCTGTCTCGTTCCGGAAAGCGGTCGAATCGCTGCGCGGCGCGCGGCTACGGCCGGAGATGGAGATCGATCCGACCAAGGCGCCCCAGCGGCTCGCCCCCTTCGCGTACGCGCTCGAAGCGGCGGTGGTGGTGGACGACGAGGAGCTGGCGGACGGCCGTCTGGTGCTGCTCCACGACCCGGACGGCCAGGATTCCTGGCAGGGCACCTTCCGGCTGGTCACACTGGCCCGCGCCGAGCTGGAACCGGAGCTGGCGGACGACCCGCTGCTGCCGGAGGTGTGCTGGTCGTGGCTGACCGGCGCGCTGGACGCGCGGGGCGTGGCCTACGGGGAGCCGAGCGGCACGGTGACCCGGGCCGGCTCGTACTACTTCGGCGGGATGTCGGACCGCCCGCCGACGAGCCGGCTGGAACTGCGCGCGTCCTGGACGCCGCGCGAGCCCGTCGGCGGCGGTGTGCCCGACCTCGGCGCGCAACTCGCCGCCTGGAGCGATCTGCTGTGCCAGTGCGCCGGACTGCCGCCGGTGACGGTCGATCACGGCCCGCGCGGCGGAGTGGTGCCGCTGCCCCAGCGGCGCGGCCCGCAGCGCTGACGCCGGCGCCCTCGGGACGGCAGCCCCCGACAGCACCCTCAGGAGTGGACGGCACGCCCCGCCGCGTCCCCCCGGAGTGACAACGCCCGCGGGTGGCCGGTCCGACGGAACCAGCCGCACCGGCCACCCGGAACGCAGCGCCCGCCGACCGGCCCGGCCACCCCGAACCGCCCCAACTCAGCGACGGGTAAAGCCCGTTGCCTGGTTCAGCGCGCCGCCCGTCCCGCCACTCACGGCACCGCCGCCATCCGCCAGGCATTCCGACCCGTACGTGACGATCGCTCAGGCATCCGATTTGCCCGAATTGTTACTCACCAATTCGTGATCATTCTCTAAAGCCGGGCGGCATTGCTGCCGAAGGAGTCTGTGACCCTTCCACACGGATCGCCCCGGCCTACCCCAGAAGTCGGGCACGTGCCGCCACTCCCCCAGGAGGCCTGGTGTCTGTTCTCCTCGAGCAACCCTCAAGCCTGGTCGCCTATCGCCCGAACAAGCCGACGGCCATGGTCGTCGTGGCCGACCCTCGAGTCCGCTCCACCGTGACCCGCCACCTGTGGGCGCTCGGTGTACGTGACGTGATCGAGGCGTCGTCCATCGCCGAGGCCCGTCCCCGAGTCGGCAACCCGCGCGATATCTGCGTCGCAGAAGTCCACCTCCCAGACGGCTCCGGACTCACTCTGCTCTCCGAGACCCGCGCCGCGGGCTGGCCCAACGGCCTCGCCCTCTCCGCGGCCGACGACATCGGCGCGGTCCGCAGCGCCCTGGCCGGCGGCGTCAAGGGTTACGTCGTCACCGGCACCCGCACCAACCTCGGCATTCCCGGCCGCCCCGGCGCCGCACCCGTGGGCGCCGCCGCGGCCCGTATGCACCGTCGCCCGCCGGGCGCCCCCGGACACCCCGGTGGCTACCGCGAGCTGTCCGGCCGCGAGGTCGAGGTGCTGCGGCTGGTCGCCGAGGGCCAGTCCAACAAGGCCATCGGCGTGTCGATGGGCCTGTCCGCACTCACCGTCAAGAGCCACCTCGCCCGCATCGCCCGCAAGCTCGGCACGGGCGACCATTCCGGCCCGGTCGCCGTCGCGCTCCGTACGGGCATCCTCCACTGACCCGCTGAACCCGGCGCGAAACCCGGCGCCCCGCCTC
>NZ_JAYMZR010000095.1:0-26992 GCF_035828615.1 Streptomyces sp. H27-D2
GACCCGCACCGCGGACAGTTGCGGCAGCAGGACCTCCAACTCGATGTCATACACCCTCCAGCCTGCACCCCGAACGGAGGGAACCACGACACCTTCGATCACCGGCTACGAAAATCTTGTCAGACCCGTTCGCTGTACAGACCCTGACCTGCCGATGACACCGGCCGCCACCTGTTCACGGGTGGCGGCCGGTGTCGGCCACTTTCGCTGGCAGAGACTACGTCGGCGAGGATGCCAGCGAGGCGGTCACCACCACCGGAGCCACCCGCCCCACCCCACGCAAACCATCTGCAACGACCACTCCCGTGTACAGCAGCCCAACCGCATCACCTCACGCATCCCCTCGGCATGCACCACACGGCCGAGATCAAGATCCAATCCCGGCAGACCGCGTTCCGCCACGGCCACCGAGACATCCACCGCACCCTGCGCCATCTCCCGCACGGCCTCCCGCACGGCCTCCCGCACGGCCTCCCGCACGGCCTCCCGCACGGCCTCACACACGGCCTCACACACGGCTACAGCGTCGTCCTCGCCCACCCCGCCCGCCCCGGGACGGCAGGAGACAGTCACCACCACCTCGTGCCGGGCATCCGGATCCACCAGCCCAAACCACGGTGCCAACTCGATCTGGTGAAAAGCCGTGTTGCGCTCGGCCGCCTGCAACGGCAGCAGGGCATGCAGGCCGGTAAACGTCACCGCACCCACGCGAGCCAACGTCTCGGACAACACCAAGACGATCGGCCGGACGGGGAGACCAGGACGCGGAGGATCAGTAGGAACCCCAGCCTGCAGCCACGCCAGCTGGTGAACCCTCCCATCCTGTGGGTTGCGGGCGGCCAGGCGCCAGTCCCTCGTGGCAGCCAGCGGCGCGTCGTACCAGGGCAGGCCGCCGGGCCGGGTGACGGATAAACGCTGTACGCCGAGGACGGCCGACCAGCCCGGGCCCAGCCCGCCTCGGCCGATCTGGTGCAGCAGCGCGCTCACCCGCGCCCGAACGGCTGCCCCGGAGTGCTTGGCCGGGCTGACCCACGTAGCGTCGGCGTGATGTGTCGAACACTTCGCGGCGCACGAGGCGATTGAGAGGAACCCCATGGCAGTCGTGATGACCTTTGCGTGGCCCGAGATCACGCCCGAGTTGTACGACGCGGTGCGTGACCGGGTGCGCTGGGAAGACAACGCTCCGGACGGGTGCGTGCTGCACGTGGGCTGGTTCGCCGACGACGGCTTCCACGTAACCGACGTCTGGGAGTCGGAGAACCACTTCACGCAGTTCATCGCCGACCGGATCGAACCTGTACTCAAGGGTGAGCTCGGTGTGAAGAGCGACCCGCAGGTGAAGTTCTCCCCCCTCTACAGACGCTTTGTCGCCCCAGGCGTCAGCGGCGCTGCCTGAAACTCCGCGCGGGAGACGGCCCTCTGTCTTGGCCCCGGTGTCCTACCCGTGACCCACGGTGCAAAGTAGAGGCGAAGCTACCTGCTTTCCTCCAACTGCCGTGGAATGCGGGAGTTGGAGCGCCTTGAGGTCCGGGATGTGGTTGTAGAGCGTGCCCACCGAGACGCCAAGGATTTTGGCGATGGTGGTCACGCTGTTCTCCGGGTTGGGCAGCATGTCGCGGGCGGCGCGGATGAGGTCCTCGTTGACGACGGTGGGGCGCCCGCCCGTACGGCCGCGAGCTCGGGCGGCAGCCAGGCCCTCGTGGGTGCCGGCGACGATGAGTTCGCGGATGAACTCGGCGAGCGCGGCGAAGACGTGGAAGACGAGCCGGCCGCCTGGCGTGGTGGTGTCGAGTGCCTCGTGGAGCGAGGTGAAGCCGATGCCGCGCTTGCGCAGGCCGGAGACGATCGCGATGAGGTCCTGGATGGAGCGGCGCCCGGAAGAGCCCCCTTCCAGCGCCGCTGTCAGCCCTAGGTCACACGCCGCAGTACAGCGTCTCTTATGGCGCGAGTTATGGCGCGAGGTGGTCGAACGCGCCCGCTTTGGCAGCGCGCAGGAAGGCCCGCAGCTTGGCGGGGGTGATGGTGAGGATGACGTCCGCGTCGTCGCTCTCGCGCAACATGACCGCGTCGGGCGCGGCTGCGGCGGCGACGTAGACGCAGTTGGCCCCCTGACCGCTGTACGAGGACTTCTGCCAGCTCGGTACGGGCATGACGGCTTCCTTTCAAAGGCTCTGCGCGATGCGGTGGATCAATTCGCGGGACGCTGCGGGTTTGAGGGCGCAGCCCTGCATGCGGTCCAGCACGATCCGGTAGTTGACGAGGTGGGCCTCCGCGTCGAGGAGTTCGGCACCGTGGTCCGTGTCGAGCTGGACGGTATCAAGCTGTGGCACCGGGCCGCCGAGGTAGCCGATGGGCTGTCCGGAGCCGGGAAACGGGTCCGAGCCGAAAGGGATCACCAGCACGGTGATGTTCGCGCGTTCGCCCATGTCGATGAGGTGTTGAAGCTGCGCGCGAGCCACGGCCGGCCCGCCGAAACCCATGCGCAGTGCGGCCTCATGGACGATCGCTGTGAGCGGGGTCGGCTCGTCCCCGTAGACGATGGCTGTGCGCTTGATCCGGTACGAGACGCGATGCTCCACCTCGTACGGCGCGAATGACGGGACGACGCAGTTGAAGAGTGCGCGGGCGTAGTCGGTGGTCTGGAGTAGTCCAGGAATGTGGACCATCGTGGCCACGCGCGCGAAGGCGGCGTGGTGTTCGAGCTCGGCGATGTCGAGCAGCCCGGCCGGGAGGACCTCCCGGTACTGCTCCCACCATCCCCGGGTCTGCCGCCCGGTCATCTTGGTCAAGGCGTCGATGAGCTCCTGATCCGCGAAGGTGTACAGGCGGGCCAAGGCTCGTACCCGGTCCGCGCTGACCGCGTAGCGCCCCGCCTCGATTTCGCCGTCGTGCAGGAATACGACCTGGACACCGGCGACCCGGACGGGGAGATCGCGGCCTGGGGGCTGGCCTACGACGACGGGAGCGCGCACCTCGTCGGCGTCGATGGCCGCCGGAGGTTCAGCCTCAACTCGCCCGAGCGCGCAGTGTGGTGGTTCGGTCGGCAGTCGGGCGTCTCCGCACGCCTGGCGTGGTTCGCGACGCCCGCCGACGCCACTTTCGACCGGGCCGAAACGGCGTGAACCTACGGGGGCCGCACCACCCCGGCGAGGGTGATGCGGCCCGTACCGTCCGCTGCGCCGGACTGATACCGCTACGAGAGCAACTCGATCTCCGCCAGCCCCGCCCCGCCGCCCACCGGCTCCAGCCGGTAGTGCGCGTACGAGCCGGGGGAGCGGACCGCGAAGCTGCGGGTCTGCTTGTCCCAGGCGAAGGACTGGTCGGCGCGGCGGTCGAGCACCTTCCACTCCTCGCCGTCCTTGGAGCCCTTGAGCACCCAGCCGGCGGGCGCCTTGGCCTTCGTGGCGGAGGTGAGGGTGTAGTGGAGCGCCTTCGCCGGGGCGGCGAGCTTCAGTTGGGCCGAGTCGAACGAGGTGTCCGTGCCGGAGGAGTCGTCGATCAGCTTCGCGCCGTCGTCGCCGCCGGTCAGGGTGATGTCGGTGTCCTCGCCGATCGCGTCGTCCATCGGGGTCGGGGCCTGGTCGCCCTGGGTGATGGAGCTGGGGCCGGCGTTCTCGCCGGTGCCCCACGAGGACGGCTTCGGGCCCATCGCGAACTCCAGCCTGCCGCCCTTGGCGAGCAGCTTGTGCGGCAGCGCGGTGGACTTCCAGGTCTTGCCGTTGACCTTGAGGCCCTGCACGTAGACGTTCTGTGCGCTGTTCTTCGGGGCCTTGACGACCAGGTCGCGGCCGTTCTCCAGGTGCACGGTGGCCTTGGTGAACAGCGGTGAGCCGATCGCGTACTCCGGGCTGCCCATCACCAGCGGGTAGAAGCCCAGCGAGCTGAAGACGTACCACGCGGACATCTCGCCGTTGTCCTCGTCGCCCGGGTAGCCCTGGCCGATCTCGCTGCCGAGGTAGAGGCGGGAGAGGACCTCACGCACCTTCTGCTGGGTCTTCCACGGCCGGCCGGCCGCGTCGTACATGTAGCCGATGTGGTGCGAGACCTGGTTGCTGTGCCCGTACATGCCCATCCGGACGTCGCGGGCCTCGGTCATCTCGTGGATGACGCCGCCGTACGAACCGGCGAACTCGGCGCTGCCGGTCTCCGGGGTGTCGAAGAAGGCGTCGAGTTTCTTGCCGAAGGCCGCCTTGCCGCCGTAGAGGTTGGCCAGGCCGCGGGTGTCCTGCGGGGCGGTGAAGGCGAAGTTCCAGCCGTTGGTCTCGGTGTAGTCGTGGCCCCAGACGCGGGGGTCGTACGTGTCGGGCGTGAGCCGCCAGTCGCCCTTGCGGGTCTTGCCCTGGAAGAAGTCGACCTTCGGGTCGAACATCTTGACGTAATTCTGCGCCCGGTTGCGGAAGTACGCGGACTCCTCCTGGTAGCGGGCCTGCTTGGTCTTCTTGTACAGCGCCTCACCCATCTGGGCGAGGCCGAAGTCGTTGAGGTAGCCCTCAAGGGCCCAGGACATGCCCTCCTTGGTGTCGGTCGCGGTGTAACCGAGGAAGACGGAAGTGTCCATGCCCTTGCGGCCGACGCCGGGGGAGGGCGGGGCGACGGTCGCGTTCTTCAGCGCCGCCTCGTAGGCCGACTTCGCGTCGAACTTCACGCCCTTGTTGTACGCGTCGGCGAAGGCCACGTCCGAGCTGGTGCCGGTCATCAGGTCGGAGTAGCCCGGCGAGGACCAGCGGGAGATCCAGCCGCCGTCCTTGTACTGCTGGACGAAGCCGTCGGCCATCTTCCCGGCCCGCTCCGGGGTGAGCAGCGAGTACGCGGGCCAGGTCGTCCGGTAGGTGTCCCAGAAGCCGTTGTTGACGTAGACCTCGCCGTCGACGATCTTCGCGCCGGTCTCGGTCGGGGTGTTCTCGCCGGAGGGGGGAGAGAAGGGGCTCGCGTACCGGCGTTTCGGCTTCGCCTTGCTGCCGGTGTTCTCGAAGCCGGAGTTCGGATAGAGGTACAGCCGGTAGAGGTTGGAGTAGAGGGTGCTGAGCTGGTCGCGGGAGGCGCCCTCGACCTCGATGACGCCGAGGATGTCGTCCCAGGCGGCCTGGGCGCGGGTCTTGACCGAGCCGAAGGAGGCCGAGGCCGGGATCTCCTGTTCGAGGTTGGCCTTCGCCTGCTCGGCGCCGATCAGCGAGGTGGCGATGCGCAGGTTGACGGTGCGGTCCGCGCCGGGCTTGAAGCGCAGGAAGCCGGTGACGTCCTTGCCGCCGCCGCCTTCGAGCCTGCCGCTGTCGGTGACGGGCGCGTCGAAGACGCCGTAGACGAACAGCCGGGTCGCGCCGGTGGAGCCGCCGCTCTTGACGTCGGAGAACCCGGTGACCACGCCGCGCTCGGCGTCCAGGCTCAGCCCGCCCTCGTTGCTGACGTTGTCGAGGACGACGCTCGCGTCCTTGCCGGGGAAGGTGAAGCGCATCATCGCCGCGTGATCGCTGGGCGTGATCTCCGTCTTCAGGCCGTTCTCGAAGGTGACGCCGTAGTAGTGCGGCCTGGCCGTCTCCTTGTCGTGCCGGAAGGGCAGCGCGCGGGCCTTGCGCGAGGCGTTCGGGGTGCCCGCGGCGACCGACGGCATGATCTGGAAGGTCTGCCGGTCGCCCATCCAGGGGCTCGGCTCATGGCTCGCGCTGAACGCCTGAAGGGTGGGGAGGTTGTCGTCGTTGTTGGAGCGGGCGTAGTCGTACAGCCAGTCGGTGGAGGCCGCGTTGGTCACCGGCGTCCAGAAGTTGAAGCCGTTGGGGACGGCGGTGGCCGGAAAGTTGTTGCCGCGGGAGAAAGCGCCGCTGGAGTTGGTGCCCCGGGTGGTCTCGGCGTAGTCGGACACGTGGGCGAGCGGCTTCTCCGCGGCCTTGGGCGCGATGGAGACGTCGTCGACCCAGCCGCGGAACTTCGCCGGACCCTTGGGGGAGTCGTACGCGACCAGCACCCGGTCGATCGTGCGGCCCGCCGCGACCTGGCCGATCCGGGACTCCTTGTGGTTCCACTGGTTGACGTACAGCGTCTTCGAGGCGGCCTGGCCCCGCGGGGTCAGCCGGGCGCCGTGCTGGTCGACCGCGGTGAGATCGCTGAGGTACGTGCCGTCGGTGAAGGCGAGGTCGAGCGAGACGTGCGTCGCGGGGTACTTCGGGTCGCTCTCGGGCATCGACGGGAAGACCCGGTACGAGAGCGAGGTCGAGCGGGTGACCAACGTGTCGACGTCGAAGACCTTGTTGTACGAGTAGGCCCGCCCGTCGGGCTCGTGGGTGCCCGCGTAGCGCAGCGCGTGGGCGCCGGTGAAGCCCGCGTGGGCCTTGGCGGTGGGCGATCCCGTCGGGCCGCTGTCGACCGTGCTGCGCATGTCGGCGGGCGTCGGGGTGCTGGTGTCACCGTTCGAGAATTGAACGTCGGCGAGCTGGATGAGGTCGGCGCCGGCGGTGCGGTCGATCTCCAGCCGGTAGTGCTGGTAGGCCTTGGAGTTCTCGAAGGCGAACTCCTTGGTCTGCTGCCGCTTGTCGAAGGTCTGGTCCGCTCGGGTATCGAGCGCGGTCCAGTCCTTTCCGTTCTCCGAGCCCCGCAGCGTCCAGTCCCTGGGGTCGCGCTCGGCGGCGTCGTTGGCCGAAGTCAGGGCGTAGCGGACCACTTTGACCGGATCCGCCAGGTCGAACTCCAGCCAGGCGGTCTTCTCGAAGACCAGCCACTTGCTGGCGGCCTCGCCGTCGACGAGGTTCTCCTTGACCTCGCCGCCGGCCGTGTTCTCGCCGCTCGCGCGGACCTCGGTGACCTGGTCGGTGACATTGCCGGGGATGCCGGAGGAGTAGCCCCCGTTGACGCCGGATGCCTTCTTCTCTCCGTCCCGGCCGGTTTCCACGGTGTTGGACCAGCTCGGCTGCGGCTGGCCCGACTCGAACGAAGAGGCGAACTTCTCGGTGGCCTTGGCCGGCTGCCGGGGGGCCGCGTCGGCCGTCCCCTGGACCGTGGCGAGCAGCACGACGGCCGCCAGCAGGGCGGCCGGTCTTGCTGGATCGCACCAACGTCTGCGCTTCGTATGTCCGCGCTTCATATCCGGGCCTCCAACGATTCTGACAACGTTGTCGTTCGTGTTTCGCAGGGATAAGTAGGGGTTCATGAGACCAACGGTGTCAAGGGAGTTGGCGATTCCGGCGCGCCGCGTCTGGTGCCGGCGTGGTATCAGGTGCGCGGGAGGACGTCCGGGGCGGCATGCGGAAGGCTCGCGGGCGGTACACGGGCGGGTGCGCGGCCGGCCGTCCGGCGGCCCCCGGGGCGGCCCGTATGGGAACCTGCCGTAGGGCATGTGGAAGCCGCAGCTCGGCCGGGTATATCCGGACGGACTCCGACCACATTTCCAAGAGGTCTCAACTCGGGAAAGACTGCCGCCCAAACCTGCATTCGATCTTGCCCAGTTGGCGGTAAGTGGACTATACCTGTCGGCGTCCGGCCCGCCGTTTGCCGCGGCTCCGGATCCGGGGGCAGGGGCGGTGCGCCGAGGGCGTGTCGCGGGCTTGACCGATCCCGGCGTACACCCCGCACAACTCAGCTCCAACTGACCCGCGGTGCCGGGTGGTTCCGGTACACCGCCTGAGTCCTGAATGAAGGCGAGGACTTGAGCATGGGATCCACCTCAGATTTCGGCCGTCGTGACCTGATCAAGCGGTCTGCCGCGCTCGGCCTGATCGCGGTACCCGCCATGAGCGTGTTGTCCGCCTGCGCGAGCGGCGGTGACAACAAGGACGAGAAGGTCGACAAGGGCAAGAAGTCGACCAAGAACCCGCTCGGCGTCAATGAGAGCGCGGCGCTGGACGTCGTCATCTTCGACGGCGGATTCGGCCAGAAGTACGCCCAGGACGCGGAGAAGGAGTACGCGAAGGCGTACCCGAAGACCAAGGGCAAGATCAAGCACGGTGCCACCGAGAAGATCCAGTCCACGCTGCAGCCCCGCTTCAACGGAGGCACGCCGCCGGACCTGATCGACAACTCCGGCGCCGAGCAGATGGACTTCGGCACCCTGGTCGGTAAGGACCAGCTCACCGACCTCACCCCCATGCTCGACGCCCCCTCGCTCGACGACCCGAGCAAGACCGTCCGGGACACGCTGCGCCCCGGCGTCGTCGAGATGGGCCAGTTCGACGGCGACCCGGTCTGGGTCATGTACTACGCGTACACCGTCTACGGCGTGTGGTATTCGCAGAACACGCTGGAGAAGAACGACTGGCAGTACCCCGAGACCTGGGACGACATGCTCAAGGTCTGCGCGGCGGCGAAGAAGAAGGGAATCGCGGGCTGGACGTACGCGGGCAAGTACCCGTACTACGTGCCCTTCTCGCTCTACCCCTTCATCGCCAAGATCGGCGGCGTCGAGGTGCTGAACGCGATCGACAACCTGGAGCCGAACGCCTGGAAGCACCCGGCCGTCAAGGCCGCCTTCGAGTCGTACTACGAGCTCTACAAGAAGGGCTACATCCTCAAGGGCACCCCGGGTCTGGACCACATCCAGTCGCAGACCGCGTGGACCGAGGGCAAGGCGCTGTTCATCCCGAACGGCTCCTGGGTGGAGAACGAGGCGGCCAAGACGACGCCGAAGGACTTCAAGATGGCGGTGGGCGCGCCCTCCAGCCTGGACAGCTCCGACAAGATGCCGTACGGCACCCTCTGGGCCTCCGGCGGCGAGCCGTTCATCGTGCCGAAGAAGGCGAAGAACCCCGAGGGCGGCATGGAGCTGCTGCGCATCATGCTCGGTGACAAGTCCTCCAAGAACTTCACCAAGCAGGTCTCCTCGCTGACCTCGCTCGACGGCGGCACCGAGGGGCTCACCCTGCCGTCCGGCCTGGCCTCCGCTCAGAAGGTGCTGGCCAAGGCGGGCAAGAACATCGTCAACCCCCGGCTGCAGGACTGGTACGTGGCTCTCCAGAAGGAGAAGATCGGCGTCAGCGCGCTGGGCGAGATGATGGCCGGCCGGATGACCCCGGCCGAGGCCGTCAAGGCGTGCCAGAAGTTCGCCGACGACACCGCCAAGGACGACTCCGTCAAGAAGTACAAGCACGCCTGATGCACGGCGCAGCGTCACCAGCGGCGGCACCCGCAGGGGAAGATCGGGGTCGGAATTAATGCAGCACGGTAAGTACCGGTTCATCGTGGGGTTCTTGGCCCTGCCTTTGGCGATCTACGGCTTCTTCGTGATCTCGCCATTCATCCAGGCCATCTACTATTCCTTCACGGACTGGACCGGGTTGAGCCCGGACATGAAGATGGTCGGGTTCGACAACTACACCCGGCTTCTGCACGACGATGTCTTCTGGAAAACTCTCAGAAACAACCTCGTGCTGCTGCTGGTGCTGCCGTTGGTGACGCTCGGGCTGGGGCTCTTCTTCGCCTTCATGCTCAACGTCGGTGGCCGCCGCAGAAAGAACGCGGCGGTCAGCGGCGTACGCGGATCGAGCTTCTACAAGGTCATCTACTTCTTCCCGCAGGTGCTCTCGATCGCGATCGTCGCCCTGCTGTTCCAATTCGTGTACAACCCGAACAGCGGCGCGCTCAACGCCGGTCTGCAGGCGGTCGGTCTGGACTCGGTCCAGCCGGAGTGGCTGGGCGATCCGGATCTCGCGCTGTGGTGCGTCATGGCGCTGATGGTCTGGAGCAACGTCGGGTTCTACGTCGTGCTGTTCTCGGCCGGCATGGCGTCCATTCCCAAGGATTTCTACGAAGCCGCGCTGCTGGACGGCGCCAATCGCTTCAACACCTTCTTCCGGATCACGCTTCCGCTGCTGTGGGACACCGTGCAGACCGGCTGGGTCTACATGGGGATCATGGCGCTGGACGCGTTCGCGGCGGTGCAGATCATGACGGTGGGGCCGGGCGGACCCGCCTATTCCACCGAGGTCCTCACGCTCCTCGTCTACCACAAGGCGTTCCGTGACGCCCAGGCCGGACAGGCCACCGCGGTCGGTGTCGCGCTGCTGATCGTCACGATGCTCTTCGCGGGGATCGTCATGAAGCTCGGCCGGCGCGATCGGCTGGAGTTCTGATGACCCCGGTGACCCCGGTGACCCCGGTGACCCCGGTGAATCCGATGACTCCGGTGAACAGGAGAGCGCACGTGACCCACCGCCCGACCGCCGACCTGGGGGTAGCACAGTGACCGCGCGAGCAGAGCCCTCGGACCTCCCGGGCGTGACCAAGCAGGACGGCGCCGGGCCGGCTGACCCAGCGCCGGGCGGTGGCGCCCCCGGAGCGCCGCCGCGGCCCGTCTCGAAGGCGGGCGGCTCGAACGGCGGGGTGGGCACCGAGGGCAGGGTCCTGAACGTCTTCTCGCACGGCGTCCTGGCGATCTGGGGCCTGTTGGTCACCCTCCCGCTGCTGTGGGCGGTGATGACCGCCTTCAAGGACGACAAGGCGATCCTGAGCGACCCCTGGTCGCTGCCGAGCAGCCTGCACTGGGACAACATCTCGCGCGCCTGGGAAAAGGCGCACATGGCCGACTACTTCCTCAACACGGTCATCGTGGTGGGCGGCGGCCTGATCGGCACGATGCTGCTGGGGTCGATGGCCGCCTATGTGCTGGCCCGCTTCACCTTCCCCGGCAACCGCTTCATCTTCTTCCTGTTCGTGGGCGGGATGAGTTTCCCGATCATCCTGGCGCTGGTGCCGTTGTTCTTCGTCATGAACAACATGGGCCTGCTGAACACCTATCACGGGCTGATTCTTGTCTATATCGCCTATTCGCTGCCTTTCACCATCTTCTTCCTGACGTCTTTCTTCAGGACGCTGCCGAGTTCGGTGGCGGAAGCGGCGATCATCGACGGGGCCTCGCACACCCGGACCTTCTTCCAGGTGATGCTGCCGATGGCGAAGCCGGGCATGATCAGCGTCGGCATCTTCAACTTCCTCGGCCAGTGGAACCAGTACATGCTGCCGCAGGTTCTGCAGACCGACGAGGACAAGAAGGTGCTGACCCAGGGCCTGGTCACGCTCGCGGTCAGCCAGGGATACAAGGGCGACTATTCGGGCCTGTTCGCCGGACTGGTCATCGCGATGCTGCCGGTGCTGGTGGTCTACATCGTCTTCCAGCGTCAGGTGCAGTCCGGTCTGACGGCGGGGGCGCTCAAGTAGTCCCGGCACCTCTCGCGGCGCCTCTCGCATCACCGCGTGTCCGAAAGCGGCCCCCGCCCGGGGGTCGCTTTCGGCAGGAAAGGGCCCAACCCCGCCCTTTCCTGCGATGTGGGCTCATTCCGGGGCAGGGCCGCTCAAGGTCTTGACGGAAGGCAACCCCGGCAGCTCAGCTTAGAGTTCACATGTTGGAAGCAGAGCCGGGCCCCGCTGGTGTGGCCCGGACGGCGGATCGGTGGTCGTGCCGTCCGCGGAGGCGGGAGTGGATGGGTCGTGGAGACTCCGGGGTCGCAGTCGTCGCTGCACCGGGCCAACCTTGAGCGGGTCGTACGCGCGGTGCGTATGGCCGGTTCGCTCACACAGGCGGAGATCGCCCGGAGCACCGGGCTGTCCGCCGCCACGGTCTCCAATATCGTCCGTGAGTTGAAGGAAGGCGGGACGGTCGAGGTCACTCCGACCTCCGCCGGCGGCCGCCGGGCGCGCAGCGTCGCGCTCAGCGGTGACGCCGGAATCGTGGTGGGCGTGGACTTCGGCCACTCCCACCTGCGGGTCGCGGTCGGCAATCTCGCGCACCAGGTGCTCGCCGAGGAGGCCGAGCCCATCGATGTGGACGCCTCGGCGGCGCAGGGCCTGGACCGGGCGGAACAGCTGGTCAACCGGCTGATCGCGGTCACCGGCATAGGCCCGGACAAGGTGGTCGGGGTGGGCCTGGGCGTACCGGGGCCGATCGACGTCGAGTCCGGGACGCTCGGCTCGACCGCGATCCTGCCCGGCTGGGCGGGCACCAACCCGCGGGACGCGCTCGCGCAGCGGCTCGGGGTGCCGGTGTACGTCGACAACGACGCCAACCTCGGCGCGCTCGGCGAGCTGGTCTGGGGCAGCGGCCGGGGCGTCGCCGACCTCGCGTACATCAAGGTGGCCAGCGGCGTGGGCGCCGGTCTGGTGATCAGCGGGCAGATCTACCGGGGGCCCGGCGGCACCGCCGGCGAGATCGGCCACATCACGCTGGACGAGTCGGGGCCGGTCTGCCGCTGCGGCAACCGCGGCTGCCTGGAGACCTTCACCGCGGCCCGCTATGTGCTCGGCCTGCTGGCCTCCAGCCACGGTCCGGGCCTGACCATGCCACGGGTGGTCCAGCTGGCCCGGGAGGGCGATCCGGGCTGCCGCCGGGTGATCGCGGACGTCGGGCGGCATGTCGGCAGCGGAGTGGCCACCCTGTGCAATCTGCTGAACCCGAGCCGGATCGTGCTCGGCGGCGACCTCGCGGAGGCGGGCGAGCTGGTGCTCGCACCGATCAGGGAGTCCGTCGCGCGCTACGCGATCCCCAGTGCGGCCAAGCAGCTGACGGTCGTGCCGGGGGCGCTCGGCGGCCGGGCCGAGGTGCTGGGCGCGCTGGCGCTGGTACTCAGCGAGATGGGGGATTCGTCCGTTCTGGACGGATCCATGGCCGTTGGAGCCCCCGGAGCCCCTGTTCTCACCTGACTCACTTTGAGTTCAGACAGATAACGAACGGCACCGTTGTCATCTCGTTAAGGATTTACTTCTTGACGTCATGTGAGCGGCCGAGTTGACTTCGAGCCACCTCGGCCGCAACGACGCGGCCTCGTCAGGGAGGTTTTTCACTTGAACACGTATCTGCGTCGCGCAGCCGTGGTAGTGGCCGCAGCTTCGATGGCCGCCGGGCTCGCCGCCTGTGGAAGTGCGAAGGAGTCGGGCGACGCCGCCGACAAGACCAAGGGCAAGAAGGACGGTCCGTTCACCATCGGCCTGCTGCTGCCGGAGAACCAGACCGCCCGCTACGAGAACTTCGACAAGCCGCTGATCGAGAAGCGGATCAAGGAGCTCGCGGGCGACGACACGAAGATCCTCTACGCCAACGCGAAGCAGGAGCCCTCGGTCCAGCAGCAGCAGGTCGACACGATGGTCACCAAGAAGGTCGACGCGCTGATCCTCGACGCGGTGGACTACAAGTCCATCGCCAGCTCGGTCAAGAAGGCCGACCAGGCGGGCATCCCCGTCGTCGCCTTCGACCGGCTCGCCGAAGGCCCGATCAAGGCCTACACCTCGGTCGACAACGAGAAGGTCGGCCAGATCCAGGGCGAGTCGTTGCTCAAGGAGCTCGGCGGGAACGCCGGCAAGGGCCAGATCGTCATGATGAACGGTGCGATCACCGACCCGAACGCCGCCATGTACAAGAAGGGCGCGCTCTCCGTCCTCAAGGGCAAGGTGAAGATCGGCAAGTCGTACGACACCAAGGAGTGGAAGCCGGAGAACGCCAACGAGAACATGAAGGGCGCCATCTCCTCGCTCGGCAAGAAGGAGATCGTCGGCGTCTACTCCGCGAACGACGGCATGGCCGGCGGCGTCATCACCGCGCTCAAGGGCGCGGGCTTCGACAAGCTCCCGCCGGTCACCGGCCAGGACGCCGAGCTCGCCGCCGTGCAGCGCATCGTCTCCGGTGAGCAGTTCATGAGCGTCTACAAGCCGTACCAGCCGGAGGCCTACGCGGCCGCCGAGTTCGCGGTGGCCCTCGCCAAGGGCGAGAAGACCGACTCGGTCGCCAAGACCACCGTCGACAGCGCGACCACCAAGGGTGTTCCGACCGTCTTCGTGCCGCCGGTCGCGCTGACCAAGGACAACATCAAGGACACCGTCATCAAGGACGGCCTGTTCAAGGTCAGCGACATCTGCACCGCCAAGTACAAGGCGGACTGCGCCAAGATCGGCCTCAAGTAGACCCCGCTTCCCCCTTTCGGAAGTCACACCTCAGAACCTGTCCGGCGTCCCGCCCCATCCACACCCCGCTGCGGGGCGGGGCGCCGGCCAGCATCCCCCGCCGGTCAGGCGGCGAAGGAGATGATTCACGTGTCCGCTACGCCCGTGTTGGCGTTGCGCGGGATCTCCAAGCGGTTCGGCGCCGTTCAGGCGCTCACCGATGTTGAACTGGAGATCCACCCGGGCCAGGTGGTCGCCCTGGTCGGCGACAACGGCGCCGGTAAGTCCACCCTCGTCAAGACCATCGCAGGCGTCGGCCCCGCCGACGAAGGCGTGCTGGAGTGGGAAGGCCGGGCCGTCCAGATCGCCCGGCCGCACGACGCCCAGGAGCTGGGCGTCGCGACCGTCTACCAGGACCTCGCGCTCTGCGACAACCTCGACGTCGTCGGCAACCTCTTCCTCGGCCGGGAACTCCGCCGGTTCGGAGTCCTCGACGAGGTCGAGATGGAGCGCCGCTCCCGCGAACTGCTCGCGACCCTCTCCATCCGCATTCCCAGTGTCCGGATCCCGATCGCCTCGCTCTCCGGCGGTCAGCGGCAGACCGTGGCCATCGCCCGCTCGCTGCTCGGCGAGCCCAAGGTCGTGATCCTCGACGAGCCCACCGCGGCGCTCGGCGTCGAGCAGACCGCGCAGGTCCTCGACCTGGTCGAGCGGCTGCGCGAGCGCGGCCTCGGCGTGATCCTGGTCAGCCACAACATGGCCGACGTGAAGGCTGTCGCGGACCGGGTCGCGGTGCTCCGCCTCGGCCGCAACAACGGCACCTTCGATGTCGCCAGCACGTCCCAAGAAGAGATCATCTCCGCCATCACCGGCGCCACGGACAATGCCGTGACCCGTCGCAAGGCGCGTAACACGGAGGTCCAGAAGTGACCACCAAGCTGTCCAAGACCGGCGAAGAGCCGCAGGACGCCAACCCGGTGGCCGAGGGCGCGGTCACCGCCGTGGACCCGCGGCTGCTGGTGCGCCAACAGGGCTTCGGGGGCTACATCGGCGAGTTCAAGCGCAAGATGCGCAGCGGCGAACTCGGCTCGCTCCCGGTCGTCATCGGCCTGATCATCATCGGTGCGGTCTTCCAGCTCAACGACTCGGCCTTCCTGGGCGCGGAGAACCTCTCCAACCTCTTCGTCTCCAGCGCCGGCACCGGGCTGATCGCCGTCGGCATCGTGTTCGTGCTGATCCTCGGCGAGATCGACCTGTCGGTCGGCTCGGTCAGCGGCCTGGCCGCCGCCGTCTTCGCCGTGCTCAACATCAACAACGGCATGCCCGAGTGGCTGGCACTGATCCTCGCGATCCTCACCGGCGCGGTCATCGGCGCGGTCCACGGGTTCTTCTTCGCCAAGATCGGCGTCCCGGCATTCGTCGTCACACTGGCCGGCCTGCTCGGCTGGAACGGCCTGATGCTCCAGGTGCTCGGCGAGAACGGCACCATCAACCTCGACGACTCCGGCCTGGTCGCGAAGCTCACCAACTACTACTTCAGCGACGTCATCGCGGCCTACGGGCTCGCCGCGATCGGCGTGCTCGGCTTCTTCGCGCTCTCCTGGAACGACGCCCGCCGCCGCGAGGCCGTGGGCATCCCCAGCCGTCCGCTGAGCGAGATCGCGCTGCGCACGGTGGTGCTGGCGATTCCCGCGGTCGTGGTGGCCGCGCTGCTCAACCAGTACAAGGGCCTGCCGCTGGCGCTGGTGATCTTCCTCGGGGTGGTCGTCGCGCTCGACTTCGTGCTCCGCCGCACCCCGTACGGCCGTAAGGTCTTCGCCCTCGGCGGCAGCACCGAAGCGGCCAGCCGGGCCGGTATCAACGTGCCGTTCATACGGATCTCGGTCTTCGCCATCGCGGGCACCATGGCCGCGGTCGGCGGCATGTTCTTCGCCTCGCAGATCAACGCCGCGAACCAGGGTTCCGGCGCGGGCAGCCTGCTGATGAACGCCATCGCCGCCGCCGTCATCGGCGGTACGAGCCTGTTCGGCGGCCGGGGCAAGACCTGGTCGGCGCTGCTCGGCGTGCTCGTCATCCAGTCGATCGCCTCCGGCATGGCGATGCTCGGCATCGCCTCGGCCGTGCAGTACATGATCACCGGCGCGGTGCTGCTGGCCGCCGTCGTGATCGACTCGGTCTCCCGCAGGACCCAGAAGACGGCCGGTCGCGCCTGACCGTGCTGTTCGAGTCACAATGATCATGGCGTTTGACACCCGGCGGATTATCGCCGGATCGTCAAACGTCATGATCGTTTTTGTCTTGACCCGTACGGGTGACACATCTCGCACGGGCCGGGCGCCGCCGTAGCAGGCGGAACATTAGACTCGACAGACCCGGCAAAGCCCGACAGCCAAGGAGGCACAGTGCCAAAGGTGCCGCGCGAAGCGCGCCGAACCGCTGCGGTGGCGGTGGAATCCCCCCAGGCGCAGCCAACGGGCGACTGGGAACTGCTGTCCCGCATCAGCGGACCGCGCGACCTCGACGGACTCGCCCCGGAGGAGCTGACGCAGCTGGCCGGAGAGATCCGGACCTTCCTCGTCGACGCCGTCTCCAAGACCGGCGGGCACCTGGGGCCCAACCTCGGCGTGGTCGAACTGACCATCGCCATGCACCGGGTCTTCCACTCGCCGCAGGACAGAGTGCTGTTCGACACCGGGCACCAGAGCTATGTCCACAAACTGCTCACCGGCCGGCAGGACTTCTCGCAGCTGCGCGTCAAGGGCGGCCTCTCCGGCTACCCCTCGCGCGCCGAGTCCGAGCACGACGTCATCGAGAACTCGCACGCCTCCACCGTGCTCGGCTGGGCCGACGGCCTGGCCAAGGCCAACGAGGTACGCGGCCGGGCCGACCGCGTCGTAGCCGTCATCGGCGACGGCGCGCTCACCGGCGGCATGGCCTGGGAGGCGCTCAACAACATCGCCGCCGCCAAGGACCGCCCGCTCGTCATCGTCGTCAACGACAACGAGCGCTCCTACGCGCCGACGATCGGCGGCCTCGCCGACCACCTCGCGACGCTGCGCACCACCGACGGCTACGAGCGCTTCCTGGCCCGCGGCAAGGATCTGCTGGAGCGGACCCCGGTCGTCGGCAAGCCGCTGTACGAGACGCTGCACGGCGCCAAGAAGGGCCTCAAGGACTTCATCGCCCCGCAGGGCATGTTCGAGGACCTGGGCCTGAAGTACGTCGGCCCGATCGACGGCCACGACATCGAGGCGCTGGAGTCCGCGCTGCAACGCGCCAAGCGCTTCGGCGGCCCGGTCATCGTGCACTGCCTCACCGAGAAGGGCCGCGGCTACCAGCCCGCCGTCCAGGACGAGGCCGACCGCTTCCACGCGGTGGGCGTCATCCACCCGGACACCGGCCTGCCGGTGTCCGCCGCGGGCGCCGACTGGACCTCGGTCTTCGGCGAGGAGATGGTCAAGCTCGGCCGTGAGCGCGAGGACATCGTCGCGATCACCGCGGCCATGCTGCAGCCCGTCGGCCTGACGAAGTTCGCCAAGGCGTTCCCGGACCGCGTCTACGACGTCGGCATCGCCGAGCAGCACGCGGCCGTATCGGCCGCGGGCATGGCGACCGGCGGCCTGCACCCCGTCTTCGCCGTCTACGCGACCTTCCTCAACCGCGCCTTCGACCAGGTCCTGATGGACGTCGCGCTGCACAAGTGCGGCGTGACCTTCGTCCTGGACCGGGCCGGCGTCACCGGCACCGACGGCGCGTCGCACAACGGCATGTGGGACATGTCGATCCTGCAGGTCGTCCCGACCCTGCGGATCGCCGCCCCGCGCGACGCCGACCAGCTCCGCGCCCAGCTGCGCGAGGCCGTCGACGTCGATGACGCGCCCACGGTCGTGCGTTACTCCAAGGGCGCGGTCGGCCCCGCGGTCAAGGCCATCGGCCGGATCGGCGGCATGGACCTGCTGCACAAGCCCGCCGAGGGCGTCGACCGCCTCGACGTGCTCCTGGTCTCGGTCGGCGCGCTCGCCCCGATGTGCCTGGAGATCGCGGCCCTGCTCGACAAGCAGGGCATCTCGACGACCGTCGTGGACCCGCGCTGGGTCAAGCCGGTCGACGAGGCGCTGCCCGCGCTCGCCGAGCAGCACCGGGTCGTCGTCACCGTCGAGGACAACAGCAGGGCCGGCGGTGTCGGTTCCGCCGTCGCGCAGGCGCTGCGCGACGCGGGCGTCGACGTCCCGCTGCGCGACTTCGGCATCCCCTCGCGTTTCCTGGAGCACGCGACCCGCAAGGAGATCCTGGCCGAGATCGGCCTGACCGCCCCGGACATCGCGCGCCAGGTGACCGGCCTGGTCTCCAGGATCGACGGCCGGTACGACAACGAGCCGGCGGAGGCCGTGCGCGACTGAGGTCCCTTCGCGACCGATCCCACGACGGATCCCGCGACCGACCTCGCGATCGACCTGTGTTTCGGAATGGGCCGGCGGGTCACCCTGTATGGGTGGTCCGACCGGCCCATTCGCGTGAAATCCACCCGTAGGGAGCTGTCCCGGGCCCAACCGTCTCGATCATGGCCTGGACATCGAGCTCTTGGAGGTACGCCGGTGACTACGCCGCACGACACGAGGCCGTCCGGAGAGGGCCTGTTCCGGACGAAGACGGTCGAACAGTCGATCCTTGACACGGAGGAGCCCGAACACGCGCTCAAGAAATCCCTCTCCGCCCTCGACCTCACGGTCTTCGGCGTCGGAGTCATCATCGGAACCGGCATCTTCGTCCTCACGGGCAAGGTGGCCAAGGAGTCGGCGGGCCCCGCTACCGCGCTCGCCTTCGTCGCCGCCGGAATCGTCTGCGGCCTGGCCGCCCTCTGCTACGCGGAGTTCGCCTCGACGGTGCCGGTGGCCGGGTCCGCGTACACCTTCTCGTACGCCTCACTCGGCGAACTGCCGGCCTGGACCATCGGCTGGGACCTGGTGCTGGAATTCGCCCTCGGCACGGCGGTGGTCGCGGTCGGCTGGTCGGGGTACGTCAGGTCATTGATGGACAACGCCGGCTGGCAGCTGCCCGACTCGCTGGCAGGGACGGCCGCCACCGACGGGTTCGGGTTCGACCTGCTCGCCTTCCTGCTGGTTCTGGTGCTGACCACGATCCTTGTCCTGGGGATGAAGCTCTCCGCCCAGGTCACCACGGTCGTCGTCGCCATCAAACTCGCGGTCGTCCTGGTCGTCATCGTCGCCGGTGCCTTCTTCATCAAGAGCGCGAACTACTCGCCCTTCATCCCGAAGGCCCAGCCACAGAGCGGGGGGTCGGGCCTCGACGCCCCGCTCGTCCAACTGATCTTCGGCTACGCACCGACGAATTTCGGCGTCCTGGGCATCTTCACGGCGGCCTCGGTGGTCTTCTTCGCCTTCATCGGCTTCGACATCGTGGCGACGGCGGCCGAGGAGACCAAAACCCCGCAGCGGGACATGCCGCGCGGCATCCTCGGCTCCCTCCTCATCTGCACGGTGCTGTACGTGGCCGTGTCGATCGTGGTCACCGGCATGCAGCACTACAGCAAGCTGTCGGTGGACGCCCCGCTCGCCGACGCCTTCAAGGCCACCGGCCACCCGTGGTACGCGGGGTTCATCAGCTTCGGCGCCGCTGTCGGCCTCACCACGGTCTGCATGATCCTGCTGCTCGGCCAGACCCGGGTGTTCTTCGCGATGAGCCGCGACGGGCTCATTCCCCGCTTCTTCTCCCGGGTGCACCCGACGTTCCGCACGCCGTACCGGGCGACGATCCTGCTCGGCGTGCTCATCGCGGTCATCGCCGGCTTCACCAGCATCGACGAGCTCGCGACGCTGGTGAACATCGGCACCCTGTTCGCCTTCGTGGTCGTCGCGATCGGCGTCGTCATCCTCCGCCGCACCCGCCCCGATCTGCCGCGTTCCTTCCGCACCCCACTGGTGCCGTGGCTCCCGGCGGTGTCCGTGGCCGCGTCGGTGTGGCTGATGCTCAACCTGCCCGCCGAGACCTGGGTGCGCTTCGGCATCTGGATGGTGATCGGCTTCGTCATCTACTTCGCGTACGGGCGCAAGAACAGCCGGGAGTACCGGCAGGAGCAGGCACAGGCACAGGCGCAGGGTCCGGGTCCGGGTCCGGGTCCGGTCCAGGGACAGGGGCCGCAGGTGCCGCCGCCGGTCTAATCCGATCCCCGGTCCGGCCGGTGTCCGGCCTCGGGACGGACCGCGCCGGGGCCGGCCACCTCGGCCCCGAGCGCGGTCACCCGCGCGCGCAGGCCGCGGTCGGCGGTGACGACCAGACAGGGCCGGTCCGGCTCGCGGGCCGTGACCGCCGCCACGACGGCGTCGTCCCCGCTGCCGGGCGCGGACTCGACCCGTACGCCCGGCACCGGCTCGGTGCCGCGCGCGGCCCCCTCCACCACCAGCACGATGTCCAGCGGCGGCAGTGGCTGGGGTCTCGCGCAGGTCAGGGCGAACCTTGGACAGCGTGAGGCGGAGCGTTCCTACGGTGTGGCCGATGATGATCTGACGCCGTCGTTCGGCTGGTCGATGTACTCGATGCGCAAGGCGTGGAACACCGCGAAGGACGGCGTTGCGCCGTGGTGGCGGGAGAACAGCAAGGAGGCGTACGCCTCCGGTCTGGACGACCTGGCCCGCGCGCTCGGCAACTGGTCGGACTCCAAGAAGGGCAGGCGCAAGGGCAAGCGCGTCGGGTTCCCCCGCTTCAAGTCCAAGCGCCGCGCGGTCCCGTCGTGCCGGTTCACGACCGGTGTCATCCGCCTGGAAGAGAGCCGCAAGCACGTCACACTCCCCGTGCTCGGCACCGTCAAGACGCACGAGAACACGGGCAAGCTGCACCGCCGGATCGTGGGCGGCGCCGCCAAGGTCAAGTCCGCCACCGTGCGCCGTGACGCCGGACGCTGGTACGTGTCGTTCACCGTTGAAGTCCAGCGCGCCGAACGCCGGCCCGCGCGCCCGGATGCCGTGATCGGCGTTGACCTCGGCGTGAAGACTCTCGCCGTGTTCTCCGACGGCCGTCCGGCAACCGAGAACCCGAAGCACTACGACCAGGCCCGGCGCAAGCTCGCTGCCCTGTCCCGTGCCGTGTCCCGCAAGATCGGCCCTGACCGGCGGACCGGCCGGCAGCCCTCCAGGCGTTGGCAGGCCGCCAATGACCTGCGCAACCGGGTACACCACCGCGTCGCCAACCTCCGGCGCGAGGGCATCCACCAGCTGACCACCGCCCTCGCCCGCGAGTACGGAACCATTGTGGTGGAAGACCTCAACGTGTCCGGGATGGTCAGGAACCGCAAGCTCGCCCGCGTGGTGTCCGACGCCGGGTTCGGCGAGATCCGCCGACAGCTCACCTACAAGACCGTCTGGAACGGCGGCCGCCTGCACGTGGCCGACCGGTGGTTCCCCAGCTCCAAGATGTGCGGCTCGTGCCAGGCAGTGAAAGCCAAACTGCCTCTGCGGGTCCGTACGTACGTCTGCGAGCACTGCGGACTGATCATCGACCGCGATGAGAACGCCGCGCTCAACCTCGCCGCGCTGGTAAAGCGGCATGTCGCCGGGAGTGGCCCGGAGACACGAAACGGACGCCGAGCCGACCGTAAGTCCCCGCCTCGCGGGGCAGGTGGCGCAACACCCCGCCAGGGGACAGAAACGTCTACCCCGCACCGATACCCCCGGGTATCGGATGAGACGGGGACCTTCGGCTCCGCGATGGAGATCGCTACCAGGTGAAATGTTATTGTCTGTCAAAATTGCTGGGCCGGAGAAGGTTGGCGGCACGCCATGACGTTGAGGTCTCCGACCGGTGAGTGGCTGCGGCTCGGCAAGGACGGCAGGCTCAGCGCCTACGTCCAGGAAGCCGAGGGCGTCGTCCGGTGGACCGAGACCCGGCCCGGCGGGCCGCACTGGACCGGCCCCGACCCGGTGCCAGCGCCCGGCCTGCGCCATGTGACGGTGGCCCAGGGGCCCGACGGCTACGTCCACTTGCTGGGCCTGCGGCGCAATCCGCTCGCCGACGGGGAGGTCGAGGCGGACATCGTGCACGCGACCCAGTACCAGCCGGGCAGGCCCTTCACCGCGTGGCACTCACTGGGCAACCCGCACGCCAAGAGCGGCGACGAGGCCCGCGCGCTCAGCCGTCCCGCCGCCGCGGTGGCCGGTCCCGGCGGCGCCGTCCACGTCTTCGTGCGCAACGCCGGCCACGGCGTGCACCTCAGGCGACAGGGCGCGGACGGCAAGTGGCAGCCCTGGACCGACCTGGGCGGCCGGCGGGTGCTCGACGAACTGACAGCGGTCGCGACCGCCGCGGGCCGCGTCGAGCTGCTCGCACGGACCCACGACGGGGCCGCCCGCTGGCACCAGGAGGACCCTTCCGGCGACTTCATCCCCTGCGAGGACGTCGCCGCGCACCCGGCGGTGGGGGCGGTCGGCGCGCTGGAGACCGGCGAGGACCGGCTGACGTACTTCTGGCACGAGGGGGACGGCGACGGCATCGTCGCCCACCGCCCTGGCACGGACCCCGTACGACTGGGCGGCAGCCCCACCGCGGGACCCGCCGCCGCGCTGCGCGCCCCGATCGACGGCCACGACTGCACGGTGCTGGCCCACCGCGGCAAGAACGGCCGGCCGATGCTGGCCGCCTGGCCCACGGAGGACGAGTCCGCGGGCGTGTGGTGGACCGAGACCGGCGAGGAGTGCGTAGGGCCCCCGGCGCTCGCGCTGGACGCCGCCGGCCGGGTGGTGCTCGCCGCCGTCGGCCTGGACGGGGGCCTGCGGGTGGCCCGGCAGAAGACGACGGAACCGGGGCTGGCGCTGGCGGCATGGTCGCGGGTATGAGGGGGCTGGGCGCAGCGGGGTGTGACGACTCGGGTCGCTTGGCAGGCCGAGCGGGGCATGGCGTGGGGCGGCGCGGCGCGATACGACGTAGGCCTGGTCCGGCGCGGTCCGGCGCGGCGCAGTTCGGCTTGGCCCGGTGCAGCGCGAACCGGCGCGGCCCGGCCCGGCGGGGTCCGGTCCGGCGGGGTCCGGTCCAGCGGGGTCCGGTCCAGCACGGGGCGGCGCGCCCGCCTCTCAGCGCCGCGTAGCCCGGAACGGAACCCCGCGCAGCGACCCGGCACAGCACAGCACAGCACAGCACAGCACAGCACAGCGCCCGCCCCGCACCGGATGGTGCGGAACGGGCGCTGTTGCCGTTCACGTAGGGCCGGCGGGCCCAGTCGGGTCCCAGCCAAGCCGCATGAGCCGCAACGGGCCCACACAGAACCCTGCTACGCGGGCACGCTCGCGACGCCCGGCGCCAGGAACTTCTTGCCGTTCACCCGCTCGGAGACACCCTCGCGGTCCAGGTACGGCGTGATGCCGCCCAGGTGGAAGGGCCAGCCCGCGCCGGTGATCAGGCACAGGTCGATGTCCTGCGCCTCGGCGACGACGCCCTCGGCCAGCATCAGGCCGATCTCCTGCGCGACCGCGTCCAGCACCCGGTCGCGGACCTGCTCCTCGGTGAGGACCTTGTCGCCCTGCTTGAGCAGCGCGGCGACCTCCGGGTCCAGCTCCGGCTTGGCCGGATTCTCGGCGGAGTAGACGTAGAAGCCGCGCTTGCCGGCCTTGACCACCGCGGCCAGGTTCTCGGAGACGGTGAACCGCTCCGGGAACTTGCCGTGCAGGGTCTCGGAGACGTGCAGACCGATCGCGGGGCCGACCAGCTCCAGCAGCACGAGCGGGGACATCGGCAGGCCGAGCGGCTCGATGCCCTTCTCGGCGACCTCGACCGGGGTGCCCTCGTCGATGATGTTCTGGATCTCGCCCATGAAGCGGGTGAGGATGCGGTTCACCACGAACGCCGGGGCGTCCTTGCAGAGCACCGCGGTCTTCTTCAGCTTCTTGGCGACGCTGAAGGCCGTGGCCAGCGAGGCGTCGTCGGTCCGCTCGCCGCGGACGATCTCCAGCAGCGGCAGGATCGCGACCGGGTTGAAGAAGTGGAAGCCGACGACCCGCTCGGGGTTGCGCAGCTTCGACGCCATCTCGGTCACGGACAGCGAGGAGGTGTTGGTGGCGAGGATCGCGTGCGCCGGAGCGACCGCCTCGACCTCCGCGAACACCTGCTGCTTGACGCCCATCTCCTCGAAGACCGCTTCGATCACGAAGTCGGCGTCGCCGAACGCGGCGGCCTTGTCGAGCGAGCCGGAGACCAGGGCCTTGAGCCGGTTGGCCTTGTCCTGGTTGACGCGGCCCTTGCCGAGCAGCTTGTCGATCTCGCCGTGGACGTAGCCCACGCCCTTGTCGATCCGCGCCTGGTCGATGTCGGTCAGCACGACCGGCACCTCCAGACGCCGGGCGAACAGCAGCGCGAGCTGCGAGGCCATCAGACCCGCGCCGACCACGCCGACCTTGGTGACCGGGCGCGCCAGCGCCTTGTCCGGAGCGCCGGCCGGGCGCTTGGCGCGCTTCTGCACCAAGTTGAACGAGTAGATGCCGCTGCGCAGCTCGCCGCCCATGATCAGGTCGGCCAGGGCCACGTCCTCAGCGTCGAAGCCGGCGCTCAGGTCGCCGCTCTTCGCCGCGGCGATGATCTCCAGCGCGCGGTACGCGGCCGGAGCCGCCCCGTGCACCTTGCTGTCGGCGATGGACGTGCCGCGCGCGACGGCCGCGTCCCATGCCTCGCCCCGGTCGATCTCGGGGCGGGAGACCGCGAGCTCGCCGCGGAGCACCGAGGCCGTCCAGATCAGCGACTGCTCCAGGAAGTCCGCGCCCTCGAAGAGCGCGTCGGCGATCCCGAGCTCGAAGACCTGCTTGCCCTTGAGCTGCCTGTTCTGGTTCAGCGAGTTCTCGATGATCACCGTGACCGCGCGGTCCGCGCCGATCAGGTTCGGCAGCAGCGCACAGCCGCCCCAGCCCGGAACGAGGCCGAGGAAGACCTCGGGCAGCGAGAAGGCGGGGAGCGCGGCCGAGACGGTGCGGTACGCGCAGTGCAGCCCGACCTCGACGCCGCCGCCCATCGCCGCGCCGTTGTAGTACGCGAAGGTGGGGACCGCGAGCCCGGACAGCCGGCGGAAGACGTCGTGGCCGCCCTTGCCGATGGCGAGCGCGTCCTCGTGCCGCTTGAGCAGCTCGACGCCCTTGAGGTCGGCGCCGACCGCGAAGATGAACGGCTTGCCGGTGATGCCGATGCCGACGATGTCGCCGTTCGCGGCCTCGGTCTCGACCTGGTCGATCGCACGGTCCAGATTGGCGAGCGACTGCGGGCCGAAGGTGGTCGGCTTGGTGTGGTCCAGGCCGTTGTCCAGGGTGATGAGGGCGAACTTGCCCGCACCCTGGGGGAGGTCGAGGTGGCGCACGTGTGCGCTGGTCACGACCTCGTCGGGGAACAGCTCTGCTGCGCCCTTGAGAAGCTCGGCGGTGGTTGTCACTTGCTGCCTCCGTCGAAGTTCGGGTTCTCCCAGATGACCGTTCCGCCCATGCCGAAGCCGACGCACATGGACGTCAGGCCGTAGCGGACGTGCGGCTGCTCCTCGAACTGGCGGGCCAGCTGAGTCATCAGACGGACGCCGGAGGAGGCCAGCGGGTGGCCGAACGCGATCGCGCCGCCGTACTGGTTGACGCGCGGGTCATCGTCCGCGATGCCGTAGTGGTCCAGGAGCGCGAGCACCTGGACCGCGAAGGCCTCGTTGATCTCGAACAGGCCGATGTCACCGATGGACAGGCCCGCCTTGGCGAGCGCCTTCTCGGTGGCCGGGACCGGGCCGATGCCCATGACCTCGGGCTCGACGCCGGCGAAGGCGAACGAGACCATCCGCATCTTGACCGGCAGGCCCAGCTCGCGGGCCACGTCCTCGGCGGCGATCAGCGAAGCGGTCGCGCCGTCGTTCAGGCCGGCCGCGTTGCCCGCGGTGACCCGGCCGTGCGCGCGGAAGGGGGTCTTGAGGGACGCCAGGTTCTCCAGCGTGGTGCCCGGCCGCATCGGCTCGTCGGCCGTGGACAGGCCCCAGCCGGTCTCGCCGACATCCGGGTTGCTGCGCCGCACCGAGATCGGCACCAGGTCGGCCTGGATCTTGCCGTCGGCGTACGCCTTGGCGGCCTTCTCCTGGCTGCGCACGGCGAACTCGTCGGCGCGCCGCTTGGTCAGGTGCGGGAAGCGGTCGTGCAGGTTCTCCGCGGTCATGCCCATGAACAGGGCGGACTCGTCGACCAGCTTCTCGGAGACGAAGCGCGGGTTCGGGTCCACGCCTTCGCCCATCGGGTGCCGGCCCATGTGCTCGACGCCGCCCGCGACGGCGATGTCGTACGCGCCGAAGGCCACGCCGCCCGCCATCGAGGTCACGGCGGTCATCGCACCGGCGCACATCCGGTCGATCGAGAAACCGGGGACGGTGGTCGGCAGCCCGGCCAGGATGGCGGCCGTGCGGCCGAGCGTCAGGCCCTGGTCGCCGATCTGGGTGGTGGCTGCGAGGGCGACCTCGTCGATACGAGCCGGGTCGAGGTCCGGGTTGCGTCGCAGCAACTCCCGGATGCACTTCACGACAAGGTCGTCGGCGCGGGTCTCGTGGTAGATGCCCTTCGGGCCCGCCTTGCCGAACGGGGTGCGGACGCCGTCGACGAAGACGACGTCCCTAGCGGTACGAGGCACGTTGGCTCTCCTCCAGATGCGGAACGGGCACTGCTGCCGGGCACACCACGCAGCAGAATGCGCCGCGGCGACGGCTCTCACCGCCATGCTACTTGCGGGTAACCAGACTGCCCAGTCCCGGCAGCCGGAGCGGCGAAGGTCACATATGGCCGCGGGCTCCCGGGGGCCTCGGTGGGCGGGTGCGGGGGCGGTGGATACGGGTTTTCTGGGGGCTGCCGCGCGGGGGCGGCCTCCGGGTGGCGGCGTTCGGGTGCGGCCTCACGGGGAGCGGCCCTGGCCCTTGGGCCTCCGGGTACGGGCCTCCGGGCGTGCGGCCTTCCGGGTACGGGCCTTCGGGGCGCGCGGCCTTCCGGGCGCGCGGCTTCCCGGGTACGGCTTCCCGGGTACGGCTTCCCGGTACAGGTATCCGGGTACTGCCTCCCGGCTACGGCCCCCTCCGGCAACGACAGGGCCCCGGGCCGTGGACCCGGGGCCGTTCTGTCGTGCGGGTGGCGCCGCGGCGGTGCCGCGG